>JBMFPJ010000033.1:0-1325 GCA_049969175.1 Anaerolineae bacterium
CGTTGCTTTGAAGACGAGAATGTGCCTCACCCCGCGGGGAGCGTGAATCCAGGGCGCGATATTGAGACGATGCAATCAGAACTGCTGCTGAACGACTTGATCGCTGTCGAGCGCAAGCTGGAACGTTTGGCCGAGGAGCGCAAAAAGGGGGGCACCGATAAGATGCTCAACGCTCGTCAGACAGAGCTCTTTGAGCGTCTGCATCAAACTCTCTCAGAAAACAAGCCATTGCGAACGCTGGAATTCACTCCAGAAGAGCAAAAGGAACTGGCCTCTTTTGGTTTGCTCAGCCGCAAGCCAATTTTGACGGCGTTCAACCTGGGCGAGGGTCAACCTGCTCCTCAGATTGTGTTAGATCATCCTTCGGTGGCTTTGCAAGGTAAGTTGGAGATGGAAATTGCTCAGTTGCCACCAGAGGATGCGGCGGTGTTCATGCAAGAATATGGCATCGAGGAGCCGAGCCTGAATCGTATGATTCGCCTTTCGTATGATTTGCTCAATTTGCAATCGTTTTTCACGGTAGGCGAAGACGAGGTGCGCGCCTGGACGATCCGCCGCGGGGCGACTGCCCTGGAGGCCGCTGGCGAGATTCACACCGATCTGATGCGTGGATTCGTTCGGGCGGAGGTGGTGGCTTATGACGACCTCATCAGCCTCGGGTCCTTGGGCGAGGCGAAGGCAAAGGGGAAACTTCGCCTGGAGGGGAAAGAGTATGTCGTCAAAGATGGCGATATCGTACACATCCGTTTCAATCTCTAAACAACAAAGTGCGCACAGCCTCAACGGTGCGCTCTTGTTTTTCTATTGCAATCCCAAATCGGGGGCGATGCGCCGCATGGCTTGAATGACGTTGCCCACATGCTCCCACAGATCAACGCCAAATTCCGCGGCGGCTTTTTCGATTTCGTCACGGTTGGCTCCGGCAGCGAAGGCACGATCTTTCCATTTTTTCTTGACCGAGGAGACTTCCAGGTCGAGCAAAGAGCGGGAGGGACGTACCAGGGCAACAGCGGTGACCAGGCCAGTGATTTCATCGCAGGCGTAGAGGGCTTTTTCCATGCGGCTCAAGCGCGGGATGCCGGTGTGATCGGCATGGCTCATGACGGCACGAATGATGTCTTCCGGTACGCCGCGCTCGCGCAGGATCGGTTCACCCGCGAGAGGATGTTCTTCCAGGGTGGGATGGATTTCCCAATCAAAGTCGTGAATCAGGCCAGCAAGGCCCCATTTTTCCACATCTTCGCCCAGTTTTTCGGCGTAAAAACGCATAGCGGCCTCAACCGAAAGCATGTGTTTGATCAGGTTTTCGTTTTTGACGTATTTAC
>JBMFPJ010000033.1:1335-10475 GCA_049969175.1 Anaerolineae bacterium
AGCTTCATCGCGGGTCATGGAACCTCCAAATTCAGGTTATTCGTTGGATGTTTCGGGTGGAAAAATCGGTTCGGGCTGCCCCAACACAGGGATGGGACGAAGGAGATGAACATCCAGCAAAGCCGTGAGGGTAGCGGGGAGTTCGCGCACATTCCAATACAGGCGGGAGATTTTGCGATAGCGCTGTCGGTCGGCGACCAGACCTATCGCTTGCACGCCGAGGTGATTGCACAGGTAAAGGGCGCGCGGCAGATGAAAGGCCTGGGTGACCAGGATGGCCTTTTCAATGCCGAAGATGGCACGGGCACGATAGCAGGTGTCGTAGGTGCGTCGGCCGGCATAATCGAGCACCAGGGCTTCAGCGGGGATTCCGAGGCTGCGGGCGTATTGACGCATGGCCTCCGGTTCGTTGTAGTTGACAAAGCGGTTGTCACCGCTCAGGAGCAATTTTTCAACTTTGCCCTGAAAATATAGATCGGCCGCGGCCGCGACGCGATCGCGCAACACTGGGGTCGGCGAGCCATCGCGCCACAGGCCAGCGCCAAAGACGATGGCGATGCGTTCTGATGGTACATCCTCCACTCGCTGGAAGATGCGCCCATGAGCATAAAGGCCAGTCAGCAGGCGAGGCAAGAGCAAAACGAGAAGAGCCAGCAAGGCAAGGATGAGCAGGAATTGCACCATTTTACGCAGAAAGACTTTGATCATGGTGAGAGGGCAGTGCGGCTTAAGTCACTCGTTTGCGCACTTCGGCACTGAGGAAATCCATCGCCCAGACGACGATGACGATCGCCCAGATGGCGGTCCCCGCTTGATTATATTCGAAGCCATTAATGCGCTGGCTGAGATAGAAGCCAATGCCACCACCGCCCACATAGCCAATGATGGTAGAAATGCGAACGTTGATGTCCCAGTGGTAGATGATGAACGAGATGAAATCAGGGACAATTTGGGGAATGACAGCATAGACTACTGTCTGCCAGCGATTGGCGCCGGTGGCCTGAATAGCCTCGATGGGGCCGGCATCAATGCTTTCCACCGCTTCAGAGAAGAGTTTGCCCAGCGAGGCGATGGTGACAACGGTCAACGCCAGAACGCCGGCAAACGGCCCATAGCCCAGCCAGAAGGCAAAGACAGTGGCCATGACCAGTGGATCGTAGGAGCGAATCAAATTAAAAAACGAACGTGCCAGATAGTAAACAGCAGTCCCCAGGCAGCCACGTTTGGTAATGTTGCTGGCAGCCAGGAAGCTGAGCGGAGCGGCGACAAGGGTAGCAATTGTGGTGGAGAGCAAGGCCATGAAGATGGTGACAAAGATTTCGCGCAGCACATCTTTCAGCGCCTGGCTGGGATGCAAGCTACCGACCGGACGCAGAATTTCGGTTTGTAGCTGACTGGGCTTGCCATTGACCGTAGCCGCAATGGGGCGAGCCTGCACCTGGGTAGTGAAATGCCCGTGGGCGTCGGTTTGGACGCGCACGGCGTTCAGAGTACGTCCATCAGGGAATTGCCAGCGGACGATGATTTCGCTGTTGGGGGAAAGTTCTTCGCCCTCCAGGGTGAAGGTCTCGCCGGGGGCGGCGCAAGCGACCGATGGAACGAGACGCGGCCCCTCGGTCGGGAGCGAGGCGGTGGGAGCGGATCCGCAGGGGATGGGGAAATCGAATCCGATGACGGCGCTTTCCGTTTCGCGGCTGAACAGATCTGGGTTGAGGAAAGCACGCACCAGTTTTTCGCCTTTGGACAGGTCGCGGAAGAGGCGAGGGAAATCCATACCGGTGACACGCCAGGAGGCGCTCAGGGCGGCGATCAGAACGGCCAGCCAAAAAACAGTGCGGGTGATGCGGGAGAGGGAGGGGGCATTTTTCATGTCACACCAGCCTCTCGCGGATACGAGCACTGATCATATCCAGAGCGATGACAATGACCGCGATGGTGACGAAGACCGCACTCACTCCGCGCATGTCGTTGATGCGAATGAGTTCAATGAGCAGGTAGCCAATGCCTCCTCCACCAACCAGGCCGATGATGGTCGAGGAGCGAACGTTGATGTCCCAGCGATAGATGGTGAAGGCAGTGAAGGACGGGATGATTTGTGGAATGACGGCATAGCGCACCACCTGCAACCAGTTGGCGCCGGTCGCACGGATGGCTTCGATGGGGCCCGGATCAATGCCTTCGATGACTTCGGAGTAGAGTTTGCCCAGGGCAGCGATGGAATGCAAGGCCAGCGCCAGCACGCCGGCAAATGGTCCCAGGCCAACAATGACAACGAAGACGATGGCCAGGATGAGCGCTTCGATGGATCGCAGGATATTGAGGGCAGTGCGCACAATCACATAAATCGCGAAGGTAAGGGGGTTGCCGCCCATCAGGTTACGCGCCGCCAGGAAGCTGACGGGAATAGCGAAAATCATAGCCATCACCGTGGCCATCAGCGCCATGGCGATGGTCACACCAGCGCCTTTGAGGATCTCGCGCCCATTGAAGGAAAGTTCGATGCCACCCATTTCGCGGTATTGGTCAAAGTATACGCGGTGGGGCAACGCCAGGGTTGGATCGGGGGCAGCGACCAGGGCGGTAGAGGGGACGTGGATAGTGGTGGTCAGTGCGCCGTTTTCGTCGGTGGTGAGGGTGAGCATGCTGGCTTCGTCCTCGCCGAGCATTTTAGGGTCACCGATGGGTGTTTGCCACCAGATCTGCGTAGGGGTATCTGGCCACAGGCCGGTCACGTTGACAATGATTGTTTCTCCCACCCCGGCACAATCCGGGATGGCCGTGGCGGTTTTCCCATCGAGTTGATTGAAGGCTTTGGGAGGCTGTGCCTTGCATGGCACGAGCAATTCGACCCACATTTCGTTGGTCTCGCGGCGAGGTTGGACGAAATCGGGATGCAACATGGGTCGCAGAATTTGGGCCGCGCGGTTCATATTGGCAGCGCTGAAGTCAATTTGCATCACCTGCCAGCCGATACCATAGGCAGCAGCCAGCCCAGCCAGTAAGGGGAGCAACAGCGAGCGTCCCTTGACATCGGCGGCATCCCAGGCGTTCCACAGCCAGACGAGGAGGGGAGAGAAATACCAGCGCGGGTCCCTATACCAGAGGACGATTCCCCACAACACCAGCACAGAGAGCAAAAGCGCCACGCCTCGGTAGCGCTTGCCGCGGGCGAATTGACCGGCGCCTGGCAAAAGAAGAGAAAGAAGAGCAAAAAACCAGTTCGGTGCGTTCATATCCCCTCACAGGGAGGCAGCGCGCACTTCCTGCGCTTCTTCGCCGTAAATTTCTTTAAACTTGGCACGGTCGATCTCTTTAGCCGACCCTTCGAAAACCTTGACTCCATCTTTCAGGGCAATCACCCGTGTAGCGTAGCGATGCACCAGGTCAAGAAAATGGAGCGAGCAAATGACAGTGATACCTTCTTTGTTGAGCTGTTCCAGGTATTGCAAGATGGAATGCGCCAGTACCGGATCGAGGCTGGCGACCGGTTCATCGGCGAGGATCAACTGCGGCTCCTGCATCAGAGCGCGGGCGATCCCGACCCGTTGCTGTTGACCGCCTGAAAGGGCGTCGGCACGCTCCCAGGCTTTATCGGCAATCCCTACTCGTTCCAGGGCGTGCAGAGCACGTTGACGATCTTCAGCGGGCCAGATTCCCAGCAGGCTCAACCAAGGGTTAGCATAACCCAACCGTCCCGAAAGAACATTCGTGATCACTTTGGAACGCTTGACCAGGTTGAATTGCTGGAAGATCATGGCAATGTGGCGGCGAATCTGGCGCAACTCCGCTGGCGAAGCGGCAGTGATGTCGGTATCGTTCCAGTAAATGTGTCCTTCAGTTGGTTCGATCAGGCGATTAATGCAGCGTAGCAAAGTGGATTTCCCCGAACCGGAAAGACCAATGACGACCAGAAACTCACCATCTGGCACTTCAAAGCTGACATCTTTGAGGGCTACTGTGCCATTCGGATAGACTTTGGTCAGATGTTCAACACGCAGCATGAAAGACTCCTGAAAAAAAATTCGCGGCCGTATTCAAGTTCGTCATGGGTAAACACCGTTTGAGATTTTTCGTCTGGGAAGGACATTACGGCACAATAGAATGCGGCTGATGCGGATACGGAAATGATCCGCTTCAGGCGCGTTCCATTTTACCTGCACCTCGGGTAAAAAGAGAGGGAGAACAGATGCTCTCCCTCTCTTTTTACAGCTTATTTTGTGTTACTTGACCAAACCGGTGACATCCACGCCCGAAGCCTGCAGGTAGACGCGGAATTCATCGTAGAAGGTGTCATCCACCACCTTCAGGCTCTCGATGTCATAGCCACCGTTCTTGAGCAAAGTTTTACCCTCTTCGGTGCTGGCCAGGTCGAGCAAAGCCTGGGTAAGTTTCTGGCGAACGTCAGCGGGGACGTTGCTGGCGTAAGAAACGTTGTCGTTGGGGATGATCGGATCGGTGACCCAGATGATCACGACTTTGTCGTTGACATCGGGGAAGTCCTTGGCCACACCAGAGCGGGCATCAATGAAGGTAGCACCGAAGTCGCAGATCTCGCCGTTCGGGCTGAGGTAGATGGATTTGACCACCGTGCTGTGACCCTGAACCCAGGCACCGGCTTTGACTTTCACGCCTGCATCCTTAAGAACGCCCAGCGGAATCACGTAGCCCGAGGAAGAGAGCGGGTCAGTCCAACAGGGTTTCTTGCCATCAAACTGCGCCAGAGCGGTCTTGGCATCGGCAGTATTCTTGCCGGTTGCCGGATCATAGTAGGGGGTGAAGCCATGCGCAGCGTTGGCGATGAACTGAGCACCATAGTGATCAGAACCAAAGCGGATCACAGCCAGACCAACATCGGCATAGCCTTTCTCATGAGCCACAATGTAGGCAAAGGGCGGCAACCAGCCGATGTGAGCGTTGCCCGCACCCATCGCTTCCACCAGAGCGCCATAGGAAGTGGGCACGGTGACTTTGATGGTGTAGCCGGTCATTTCGCTCAGCTTGGCGGCAATTGCCTCACCACCGGTCTGCAGTTCCTGGCTGGTGGCGGAGGGTGCCAGCGCCATGATCAGCGGGTTTTCCGGTGTGCCCAGGGCAGGAGGAACAGGCGTCTCCGTAGGAGCCGGCGGTTCGGTCGGTTGCTCGGTGGGAGCCGGCGGTTCGGTGGCGACGGGAGTTACCGGCGCGCAAGAAGCCAGAGCAAGCGACAGGACAGTCGCCAGCGCAAGCAGGACGTACACGAAGCGCTTATTCATTGTGATACTTCTCCTCTCGAAATATAGAATCTTCAGGGGAAATCACCCCTTTGCCGTTCATGATAACGCAATTCCAGGTGAACGACAAGGACAAACTGAGTTTGGGACCAGCGCAAAAAGTGAAGTTGTTATGCCGTAGGAGAGGTCTTCTGGCCTCTCTTAGATAGCCTGGAAGGGCTTCCTACAAAGCTTTCCAGCCTCTCAGGTGGTGTTGGAGGGGACGGGCTTCTTAAAGGTGGTTGCAAAAATCACTTGAGTAAATCGCTCAAATTCAAACCCGATGCCTGGGCTAAGGCGGCAAAGGCTTCGTAGATCTCATCTTCAGCTGGTCGTAGCTCGTCAATACCATAAATGATTTGCATGGCAGATTTGCCCTCGGCTTTACCCATCAGGTCTATAAACGCCCGCAACAAGGGACGGCGAATCTCCACGGGCAAATCCGTCGCAAAAGATACATTCTCATAAGGAATAATCGGCGGGAGGCGCCAGACCACTTTCACCACTTCCAGCACATCGGGGTAATCGGCCTCCAGGACGGGCAAAGTACGCGCATCCGTATAAGTGGCACCGAAATCGCAGATGCCTTTGCTATACACCGCTCGCACTACCGTGGCCTGTCCCTGCACAAAAGCCCCGATCTGCGGTTGGACACCGGCTTGCTTCAACACCCCCAAGGGGATGACATATCCTGAAGGCGAGGCAGTATCGCTCCAGCAGGGTTTTTTATTATTGAATTGACTCAGCGCGGCTTTGGCCTCCGCCACATTTTCGCCGCGAATCGGGTCAAAATAGAACTGAAAGCCACTGTCGCCTCGGGTAATAAATTGGGCGCCATACAATATTTCCCCATTGTGCACACTGGCCAGCGCCACCCGCGCCCCCCCTTGCTGACGCGCCAGCACGTAGGCAAATGGCGAGAGAACCGCAATGTGCACATTTCGGGCCGCAAACGCCTGCACCAGGTCCTTTTCTGAAGCAGGCGCCACCAGTACAATGTGGAAACCTGTCAGCTTTTCCAGCTGCGCGGCCAGATTCTCGCCACTGGCGAGCACTTCATGAGAAGGCCGCGGGGAGGGAGAAAGCGCCAAAATGAGCGGATTCTCCTTCGATCCCAGCGGCGCAGCGGAAGTAGCCACAGCCGTGGGAGTAGAAGAAGCCTCGGGGACGGGCGTCTGCGTGGGAGCAGATACATCTTCCCGTTGAAGAGAAAACGTACAGGCGACAAGAAAAAGCAAAAGAACAGGCAAAAGTCGTTTCATCATAAATGCTTCATTCCGATTATCATAATTGTACAATAGACTTTATCTGTAGCAGGCTCCGTTCTCTTTTGCATGGAATTTTCATCTGTTTCCCCAAGACAATTCGATGTCAAGTCAGTGATTCAAATCTAGCGAAAGGATCATCATGAAACAGAACTGGCTTTCTCTTCTCGTCATTGTGGCGCTGGCAGCCGCCGCCTATTTTATCGTCAAGACATTGCGCGAAACCGCCCAGGCGGCCACAGCACCCCTGCAGCAAATGCAACAGGCGAATCAAGCCTTGCAAACTCAGGTCTCCCAGTTGCTTCACCCCACCCCTACGATTATCCCCGACCCGGTCACGTACATCCATGATGTACGCGCCCTGGCCCGCCTGGAGACCATTCAATACAGCATCGAGAAAGTGATTACCGCCGAAATTGGGCAGGGGGCTTTTGACTTTTTATTCGGCGATCGGCTGCTCTTTGTAGCCCACGGCATCGTCATCGCCGGCATAGATATGGAAAAAATCACCCCGGCCGACTTACGTCTGGAAAACGGTGTGCTTTACGTGCGCCTGCCTCCAGCGGAGGTTTTCTTGGCTACGCTCGACAATGCCAAATCGTATGTATATGATCGCGAGACCGGCCTGCTAACCAAAGGTGTGCAAGACCTGGAAACGCTGGCTCGTCAACGCGCCGAGGAGGAAATTCGCAAGGCGGCACTGGAGGACGGCATTCTGCAGCAGGCACAAACCAACGCCGAGGCCTATTTGCTCAAGTTTTTCAATGCGCTGGGGTACAAAACGGTGATCTTCGTGAAGTAACTACACGCGCTCCGTCCAGGCTGGATGATCGTATTTTTCTACGATCAGCTCTTCGGCCCGGCGGATTTCGCTCCCCGAAAGTTCTCCACGCTCAAAGGATAACCCCAACTGCGTCTCAAAAGCCCGGACGAAAGCCTGGGCTGCCGTTTCCCAGGCGACCGCGCGGCCCAGAGCCGCTTCGACTGTGGTGGCACGCGCCAGCAGCCGGCAGGCAGCCTGCTGACGGGCATTTTCATCGGCAAAGGCCAATGCCTGGGTGATGCGAGTCAGGTCGCCGGTCAGGGGTAGCGAACCGTGTTGAAGGACGCCTTCTTTACGCCGTGCCTGAGCCGAGCCGATTAATTTTTTCCCCTTTACCGTAATCTCATAGGTAGAAGGCACCTCAAAGCATACCGCGTTGGTTAGGGCAGAGGTCTGGCTGCCCTCTTCTTCCATTTGCACTGGCAATTCCAGAGAGCGGATGGCGGCCAGCAGGGCCTGTGCCAATCGCTGATAAGATTCCAGCACCGAACCGACCAGCAGAGGATGATGTGCCGGGCCGATGACGGAGTAGGTCAATTCGTCTACGTGCAGGATGGCACGCCCGCCGGTGGGACGTCGCACCACCTCCCAGCCATGGGACCTCAAGCGAGTGACATCCACATCGGCAAAAGGTTGGGCGTACCCCAACGAAAGGCAAGCCGGATTCCAGGCATAGAGCCGCAGGGTGGGAGGAACTTCGCCCCGTCCAATGTGCTCCAGGATGGCCTCATCCACTGCCATGTTCCAGGCGCCGCGAGCGGGGGAAGTAAGGAGGAGACGCCAGGTATTCGTCATAGCCTTTCCCAGGCCTGGGCAATTTGCTCTACATCCTCTTCACTGGCCTCCTCCAGCGGCGGGCGGACCGACCAGCGCGGCAGGCCGTGCATGCGATGCAAGAGGGCCTTGAGCAGCGGAGGGAAGGGAGGATATTTTTCTAAAAGGTGGCGTTTTTCACTCACCTGAGCCTGAAGGGTGGTCACATCTTCACCTTTTTGGAAGGCATCCCAGATTTGACGCAATTCGGGAGAAATTAAATTGGCCGGCGCGGTGATGCAACCCTGGGCTTGGTGGCTCATGGCTAGCTGAAGGTAGGAATCGGTACCGGTCAACACCAGCAGATCAGGGCCAAAGGTCTCACCGAGGACCCGCGCCAGATCAGGGTCGTGGGAAGAATCTTTGATGCCGGCAAACTGGCGCGGAAAGGCATCTTTGAGGCGCTTGAGCAAATCGAGCGAAAAGCCAATGCCGGCCACGCCGGGGAAGTGATAGCCGAGCAGATAGCCATCGGTGGGGATGGCCTTGCGAATCAGCTCGCTAAACCAGGCAAATAGTCCATCTTCGCTGGCTTTGCGGAAGTAATACGGAGGCAAGACGACCACACCATCATAGCCGAGGTTGAAAGCCAGCCGGGTCAATTCAATGGTCTCGGTGAGGCTGGGTGTGCCGGTACCAGCCAGCAGGCGAAAGCCGGGGATTTGTTGACGGAAGACGCGCGCTGAGCGCAATAGGGCTTCGCGTTCGGATGGGGAAAAGGATGGGCCTTCGCCCGTAGTACCAAAGAGCAGCACGCCGTGGCAACCGCGCGAGGCGAGGAAACGCAACAGCAACGGGACCGATTCAAAGTCCAGGCTTGAATCGCTTTTGAGAGGGGTCACTGCCGCGGCGTATACGCCAGCCAGGGGATGCAGATCGACCATAGGATCTCCTTTTTATTTATTGATTCCGCATCGAATGACACGAATGCATCGAGTTTTCTTTGAGCGTGTTTTGAAATTCATGTTCCAACCACAGATGAACACAGAT
>JBMFPJ010000034.1:0-10346 GCA_049969175.1 Anaerolineae bacterium
CACGCGCCGACTACCATTACTATTACCGGAAGCGATTTCACCAGTGACGCGGTGGTGTTGCTGGATGGTTATGGTGCGCTGGCTACGACGTTTCTGAACAGTGGTACGCTTACTGCTACTGTCCCTGCTGGTTTGCCTGCCGGGGTATATACTGTGACGGTTCGCATTTCCGACGTGCTTTCTACGTCTTGTCCGAACTGTCTGACGGTAGTGGAGCCAACGCCTGTCCCGCCTTTTGGCCGCCCGCAGGTGGTTATGAAAAGCTACCGGGTAAATGTAGAGGAGATCAAGTACGGCGAAAAGTTCAATCTGGTAGTTCGCTTGAAGAATGTGGGCCAATCGCGGGCATATAACTTGCAAGCCGTGTTTACTTCCAGTGATTTGATTCCCCTGAAAAACGGGGGCGTGGAGGTGATCGGTAATTTGAATGCCGATGGTGGCGTGGATGTTGGCCAGCAGATGACGGCAGCCGCACCTTTGTACGGCAAAAGCGCCGTTGCGGTGGATCTGAGCCTGACTTATTACGATGAAAGAGGCACCTCATATTCGGAGAGATTCACTTTGAGCATCCCGGTTGCCTCGGGTGGTGGCTATGTAGCCGCGGCAACGGCTACCCCTACCGGCTTGCGGCGTTCGCAGTTGGTGATTACAGATTATAAAACCGACGTGGAATTGCTCCAGCCGGGCGCACAATTTACCCTGAATCTTACGGTGCAAAATGTGGGCAACCTGGCGGCCAAAGCGGTGACCATGATCGTCGGTGGCGGATCCGCCTCATCGTCCGGCAGCGAGACGCCGCAGGCGGGGGGCGTCTCCGCCGGGGGCGGGGAGTTCACTCATTTCGCTCCGTTGGGCACCTCCAATGTCCAGTCCCTGGGCGATGTGGGACCAGGAGCAACTTTGCAGGCCGCGCAAAAGCTGATCGTCAATGTTTCCGCTACGCCGGGCGCTTATCCCATGAAAATCACGTTTTCGTACCTGGATGCCCAGGGGAATGTGGTCAATGATGAACAGGTGATCACGTTGTTGGTGTATAACCTGCCGAATGTGGATATTGGTTTTTATCAGCCGATGACTTCTCTGATGGTCGGCCAGCCAAATTCTTTGCCTCTCCAGGTGGTGAATTTGGGCAAGAGCTCGGTTGTGTTGGGAAATTTGAAGATTGAGACCAACAATGGCGTGGTGGAAAATGCCTCAGCGTTGGTGGGAGCATTGGATGTGGGCGGTTATTTCACCACGGATGCCATGATTACCCCTGAGACGGTCGGCTCGGTGGATTTAACCGTGACCATTGAGTATGTGGATGATTTCAATCAACCTCGCCAGATTTCGAAGGTTTTGACGCTAGATGTGGTGGAAGGGGGCGCGTTCCCTGGCCCCTTGCCCAACGAGGGGGAAGGTGGCGGTGGCGGGGAAATTCCGGCTGTGCCGCAAGAGACGTTTTTACAAAAAGTATGGCGCTTCATTTTGGGACTTTTGGGCCTGGATAGCGGCCAGCCCGGCGGTGTGCCGACCGAATCGCCGGCGCCCCCGGTGCCATTGCCGCCGCCCGGGCCAGGTGGCAAGGGATAGTCTATGCGCTTGAGCGATCTTTTACGCCTGATTTTTGGGAATCTCAGCCGTCGCAAGGGGCGGGTGGCGCTGACGGCAATTGGTGTGGTGATTGGCACGGCTGCGGTGGTGATCCTGGTCTCGCTGGCAATTGGATTGCAGCGCAATGCCAATGAACAGCTATATGGGATTGGCGATTTGACCCAAATTCAGGTCTCGCCTGCTTATGGAGAAGGTGGCCCCGGTGGACCGGTGATTGCTTCGGTAGGCGGTGGTGGCGGCGGTGAAAAGGGAGGCGGACCACAACAGCCCAAATTGCTGACGAAGAGCGCGCTGGAAGAATTGCGTGCTATCCCTGGCGTGGTTGCCGTCATCCCCCGTGATTATTTGATGACTTCAATGATTCTGCGCTTCAAACGATTGGAAGCCGGCGCCAGCGTGATCGGCGTGGGCACGAACAACCTGGCAGATTTGGGCCTGGAAGCCACGCAGGGAAGCGTGGAATTGTCGCGTGGCAACATCATCATCGGGAAAATGATCGCCAACAATTTTTACGATCCGCGCCAACGCCCCGGTCAGCAACCCCCTCCACTCCCTGATCTTTACGATCAGCAAATTACGTTCATCTTGATTAAATGGGATCAGCAGGGCAAGGAAATTCGCAAGACCTTGACCTATCATGTTGCTGGAATCCTGAAGGAAACGCGGGGGGAGGCCGATTGGTCAATTTATATGCGGCTGGATGACGTAAAAACCTTGAATGAATGGGCGATGGGAAGGCGCATCAATTACAACAAAGAAGGCTATAGTCAGGTAATTGTCAAAGTCGCTGACGTCCAGCAGGTTTTGGAAATTGCCGATCAGATCAAGAACCTGGGCTATCAGGCCTTTACTCCCCAATCGTTCGTCCAGGGCATTAACAATTTTTACCTGGTGTTGCAAATTATTTTCGGCGGAGTAGGTGCCATTGCGCTGCTGGTTGCCGCCATCGGCATTGCAAATACAATGGCGATGGCCATTCTGGAACGAACGCGTGAGATTGGGCTGATGAAAGCTGTGGGCGCTACCAACCGCGATGTCCTTTCGATCTTTTTGGGAGAGGCGGCAGGGATTGGCTTTTTAGGTGGGTTGGGGGGCGTGTTAATCGGCTGGTTGGCCGGAGCCGCCATCAATGTGCTGGCGCTGGCCTATCTTGCCGCTCAGACGGCTCAACAGGGTGGGCCCCCTCCCACGGTAGCCGTTTATACACCTCTCTGGTTACCGCTCTTTGCCCTGGCTTTTGCCACATTCATCGGATTGCTTTCTGGCCTGTATCCGGCATTGCGGGCAGCGACGATGACCCCTGTGCTGGCGCTTAAGTACGAATAGAAACTTATTCAATCCAATCCAGCAACCTGTACCACAGGCCAGCCAGGGGAAGTGCCAGCGGAAATTTAGGCGCCAGTGGAAAGGAATAGGCCGCAAACGGATGTTCCCGAAGGTTATCCTTCAGCATGGCCTCTGCCACGGTTTTCCCCAAAAAAGTCCCTAAAGCCACGCCGTGCCCCGCATACCCCAGAGCATAAACCACCCCGGCGTGTTCCCCCACGTGCGGCATCAAATCCCGGGCGAAATCCAGCGTGCCGCCCCAGGCAAATTCCACCTGTGCGCCTTTCAGCTGCGGAAAAACTCGCAGCATCTCCTGCCGCAAAATTTCTGCGCTCCGGCGTATCGTCCCTGATGTTTCAGGGAAAAAGGCGGCCCGCCCGCCGAAAATCAGCCGTCCATCCCACAGTCGAAAATAATTCAGGTAGTGCCGCGAATCAAAAACCATGCGTTGACGCGGGATGAGGGCCTGAACTTGCTCTCCCAAATTTTCGGTCGCGATAATGAACGAGCCAATGGGCAAAATGCGGCGATTTAAATACGGGATGAGCGAATCCGTGTAACCGGCGGTAGCCACCAGGACGCGTTCCGCCTGAACCGGGCCGCGTTCCGTTTCGATGACAAAGCGATTCAGACTCCGCCCCAAGCGGGTGACCCGCGCCCGGGCGTGGAGCGACGCCCCGGCCTTGCGCGCCGCATGGCTCAGCCCGACGACATATTGAGCCGGGTTCAACCCTCCACTGCTTTCGTCCAGCAAACCACCGAAATAAATTTCTGAATCAATTTCGTCCTTCAACTCATTTGCTGCAAGCAAACGAACAGGGTGATTGAATTCTTTTTCCAGCACTTCCGCTTCTTCTTGCAGGGCACGTTGATCTCCCGGTTTACTGGCGACCAGCAAGTGCCCCTGGCGAGCGAAGCCACACGCAATGTGCTCCTCGTCAATGATCTGCTCGACGGTGCTTATCGCTTCGAGTGAGCACTGAAACAGGCGACGGGCCAGGCCGCGCCCATACTTTTGCAAGACGGCCGGCGCGGATAATTTCAACCCGCTGAGCACCATGCCGCCGTTGCGTGAGCTGGCGCCCCAGCCAAAGGTGTGCGCTTCGAGCACCGCCACGCGGACCCCGTGCTGAGCCAGGGTCCGCGCCGCAGCAAGACCAGTGTAGCCACCGCCAATAATGGCTACCTCTACTTTTGTGGGTAGAGGGGCGGCCTCTTCTGCTACTGGCCAGGAAACTGTCTCTTGCCAGAAGACACTTTCGTGCAGATTCATGCAGATTTCCTTTGCAATGGAACAGGTGATGAAACAGGCTCAGGCGAGAATACGATCCCAATCCATCTCGCCAAAAGTTTTATGCAAGCGATGGTCATCATTCACCAGGTAAATCGTCAGGTGGGAAAAGGCTTGTTCGGCGAGAGCACGCACCGGGGCGAAGGGAACGATGTCATCCTGTCGGCCGTGAATCAGAATCGTGGGCACGGTGACCGGTTTGGGGTCTGGCCGCGAGGCGAATGGGGGTAAGAGCAGCGCCGGGGCAAGCAGAATCAGCTTGCGGACCTGTGTCGGCCGTTCGCAGGCGAAGACGGCAGCCATCAATCCACCGAAGGACGAGCCGATGATCGTCCAGTCGTTGAGGTCGCCAAGGATGGGATAGAGTTGGGTCATGCGCTCTTCGAACGAGCCGTGAAAATCAGGGGTGAGCATGCCCGGATATTTTTGGGCAAAAAGGCGGGCTTTGCCACTCTGGCTGTTGCTTTCCAATCCATGCAGGTAGATGAGGCGAGTAGAGTCAATCATGGTCGTCCTTGATGTAAGTGAGTGTCTGGATGACGAAGCCGATGACGAACAGGGTCAAGAAGATCAGGGCGCTTACTGTGCCTTTCAGGGGGAGATAGGGGGTAAGAAGTGAGGCGCCCATTAAAGCTGTGAGGGTGATGAGTGCCCATTCGAAGACGATGTTGAGCAGGATGATCCCAAGGATGCCGCCGGCGAGGTAGAAGACCCAGTAGAGGATGCCATGCTGGATGCCGACAAAGGCCAGCAGGCCGCTCAGGAGGGAGCCACCCGCCAGGAAGCCAACGATGCCGGTCACGAAGACGCGCAGTGAGGTGGCGAGCGCGACCAGAATCACCCCGGCCAGGATGCCGAGGGCGATGGTCAACCATTCCGGGCCGAGGAAGAAGCGAGCAGCGAATTGAGTTCCAATGATGAAGCCCATCACGCCGATAAAGAAGTAAAACATCCTTCGCCCGGCGACGAGCAGAAGAGCACCCAACAGGGCGTTGATGGTAAGGAGCATGTCAGCCTCCTTTTGTGGGGGTGCGGAGTAAGGGACGCAACTCAGATTGCAGCCCAGCTGGAAAAGACGGCAGGATGCGCCGCAAGGTGATGGCGGCCATCGGGTGGGTAGTATTTTGCAGGATTTGCTGGAGGAAGTAAATGGTTTCGTTGGGAGAAGCCCGGTAGAGTGACACGATCAGTTCCTGCAAATCGTTCTGCAAGGTGGTCGGCGCAGCTTTCAAAATGGGTTCAACCAGGGTGAAAACAACCGGCAGGTTGTCAAAGTTGGGGTCGCTGAGGAGGGGGAGCAGGGCCTGAATGCCATTCGACCAGGTGCGCTGACGTGAGGGGTGCAGCCATTCGCTGATGAGCTCAAAGAATTGGTGAGGGGTCTCTTTGCGCAGACGGGCCAGGCTGGTGGTCAGCAAAGCAGCGCGGACGCTGGGATCGCGGATCTGTCCTGTCCAGGCGGTGAGGCGAGCCAGCAGACGTTCTTCTTGCGGGGGGATTTGGCCGAGGAGAAAGGCGGCCAGCAAACGGGGCTCCAGGTAGCCCATATCCCACAGGCGATCGGCCAGTTCCAGCGCTGTAGAGGGATTCTGATTGGCTAGAGGGGCCAGTTCGTTTTGAATGGCGCGTAAAACGAGAGGGGGGGTGCGGTAGGTGGGAAGGTTGGAGAGGGGGGCAACGTTTTGCGCTGTGCGCAGGGTGTGATTGACGTAAAAATCCAGAATTTCGCCCAGATATTTTTGAAACTCATCCGGCAGGAAGAAAAAATCTGCCAGGCGAGTGGTCTGTTTGCGGAGGCGGGCGAGGTCAATTGCGGGCATAGATAAGGCCGGTAGGGTCAGCGGCGGGTTTCACGTGTCAGATTCGTTCTGACACGTGAAACCTGTGGGTGCGAGGCACTAGTAGGCGCGGGCAAAATAAACTTTCTTCGTAGCGGGTGAGCCACAAACGATACATTTGCCTTCGCCAGCGGGTTGATCGAGAGGGATGTTGCGGCTGGTGGCTTTGGTATCTTCTTTAATTTTGGCTTCGCAGGCTTTGTTACCGCACCACCAGGCAAATGCCCAACCATCGGCGACGATTTGTTGCAGTTCTTCGTAAGTGGTGGGTTCGTGAATGTTGGCATCGCGGAAGGCAGTTGCCCGCGCCAGCAAAGCAGCCTGAATATCTTCGAGCATCTGGCTGACGGTGGCTGCCAGCCCAGCCTGGCTGACAAAGGACTTTCCCTCTTTGCCGGGGCGATCGCGGCGAGCCAGGGCGAGGGTTCCTTTTTCCACGTCTTTCGGGCCGATCTCGATGCGCAGGGGAACGCCGCGCATTTCCCAATCGTTGAATTTGAAGCCTGGGGTTACTTCTTCGCGGTCGTCCATGCGCAGGCGAATGCCGGCTGCTTTCAGCTCCTGGAAGATACGGTGAGCCACTTCCAGCACCGCGCTTTTCTCGACATCGTTTTTGTAGATGGGGACGATAACCACCTGGTAAGGCGCCAGGCGGGGGGGCAAAATCAATCCCTGATCATCCCCGTGCGTCATAATGATGGCGCCGATCATGCGGGTGGAAAGACCCCAGGAAGTTGTTTCGCAATATTGCAGCGTATTGTTCTTGTCCAGGTATTGGATGTTGAAGGCGCGAGCGAAATTCTGCCCAAAATAATGGGAAGTAGCCGATTGCAGGGCGCGTTTATCCTGCATCATGCCCTCGATAGAGGTTGTCCACACTGCGCCGGCGAATTTTTCGCTTTCGGTCTTGGTGCCTTTAATGACGGGAATGGCAGCATCGTTGATGGCAAAATCGGCGTACAGGTCGAGAATGCGATAGGTTTCCTCGATGGCTTCTTCGGCGGTAGCGTGGGCGGTGTGACCTTCCTGCCAGTAGAATTCAGCGGTGCGCAAAAAGAGTTTGGTACGCAACTCCCAGCGCAACACGCTGCCCCATTGATTGATCAACACAGGCAGATCGCGCCAGGACTTGATCCATTTTGAATACATATAGCCGATGATGGTCTCAGAAGTAGGACGCACGACCAGTGGCTCTTCCAGTTTTTCACCGCCGCCATGAGTGACGACGGCCAGTTCGGGCGAGAATCCTTCCACATGCTCTTTTTCTTTTTCGAAGAATGACATGGGAATGAGCATAGGGAAGGCCGCGTTCATATGTCCCGTCTCTTTGAAGCGGCGATCCAGGGCGGCGGTGATGTTTTCCCACAATGCCCAGCCGTAAGGGCGCACCACCATACAGCCACGCACTGGTGCGTAATCGGCCAGTTCGGCTTTGAGCACCAGCTGGTTATACCATTCGGCAAAGTTTTCAGCGCGAGTAGGGAGTTTTTCTTCAGCCATGGTTTCCTCGTGAAATGAGTGATATGCTGAGTAAGCGGACGGCAGAAGCGACATCGGGCGCAAACTGGAGAAGTTGGCGTTGACCGGAAGAAAGATATTCTGCAAAGGAGGTGAACACCTGATTGAAGACGTTCTGCCAGCCGTCTCCAATCAGGATCAACGGCCTGCGGTGAATCGCCTCCACGATCATGAGATTCCAGGTGAGGGCAATCTCGGTCAATGTGCCGGGGCCGCCGGGCAGGGCCAATGCCGCATCGCATTCCCGGATGAGCACTTGCAGGCGCTCGATGAGCGTTTCCTGCCTCCATTCTTCGTTCACCCAACGATTCGGGCCAACGGGGCGCCAGCGTTCGATCTCGGCGCAGGTCACGCCGATGACGTGTCCACCGGCTTCAGCTGCGCCGCGCGAAACAGCCTCCATGGTGCCGATGTAGCCGCCGGTTAGCACGGTGTGGCCATGCTCCGCCAGGAGCCTGCCCAGTAAGCGAGCTTCTTCGTAGGCCGCGTCACCTTCTTTGGGTTGAGAACCGCCAAAAACACTGATTTTCATTCCATCTCCCAATGACTGGTTTTGTTGGTCTCCAGTTTTTGCAGATCGCCTGCTCCAGGTGTCCATGCTATTGATGGCTGCCAATTGGAGTAAATATCATGATTTATTGCAAACACCTGGCTGCGTCACTGCGAGGCGACCTTTTGGGCTGCCGAAGCAGTCCTCCCGGATGAATGCGGAGATTGCTTTGCCGCCGGAGCCTGTCCTGAGCGAAGCGAAGGAGCGGCTCGCCATGACATCAGAACCCCGGTTGATCTTATTGATTGCAACAGAACCCTCCTGGTGGATCAATTTCCTGAAAAACCTGAAAGCAGAATCAGGAAGGTGTGAATAAAAAACGGCTCGCCAGGTCTGGGAGCCGTTTGGGAATGACAAAATAAACCTATCCAGACCAGGCGGCGCTTTTATACAAGCACGGGGACGGCAGTGGGTTTAACATGATCATGCGCTGATTATATCCAAAATGTGGATAAATGCAATGTTTGAGCTTGTTGCTGGCAAGCCAGATTTGGGCCGATCGGCAGGCGCGATGTGGATGAGTTCGCATTCGGCAAGAGGCGGGCTGACCTGGCGGGTGATGACGATGCTCATCCATGACCGCCTGTGCGATAACGGTCAATCAGTGCCTGCGTGCGCGGGTCTTTGGGGTGGGCGAAAAGCTCGGCGGGTGTGTTTTCCTCGATGATCTGTCCCTCGGCCATCACCAGAACACGATCGGCCACTTCGCGGGCAAAACCCATTTCGTGGGTGACGACCAGCATGGTCATGCCTTCCTGAGCGACCTTTTTCATCACGTTAAGTACCTCACCGATCAGTTCGGGGTCGAGCGCGGAGGTGGGTTCGTCAAACAACATGACTTTGGGTTCCATGGCGAGGGCGCGAGCGATGGCAACGCGTTGCTTTTGTCCGCCGGAGAGACGATTGGGGTACTCATCTTTTTTGAAGAGCATGCCGACGCGCTCCAGGTTCATTTCAGCCAGTTCGATGGCGCGAGCGCGATCCATTTTTTTGACGGTGATCGGCCCTTCAATGATATTTTCCAGCACGCTCAGGTGGGGAAACAGGTTGAATTCCTGGAAGACCATGCCGGTCTTCAGGCGAATTTCGTGCACTTTTTGGCGATGTTCTTTACCTTTGGTGCCTCCCTCCGCAACCAGGCCATCGACTTCGATGGTGCCGCTGGAGGGTTCTTCGAGGAAGTTGATGCAACGCAGCAGGGTGCTTTTCCCAGAGCCACTCCGCCCGATGATGCAAACGACCTCGCGTGGTTTGACTTCCAGGGAAATGTCTTTGAGCACGTGCAGGCGGCCAAAGTATTTGTTCAGGTTGGAGATTTTGACAATTGGATACATTTCAGCGTTCTCCCTTAGCAAGGGCTGCTTCGATGCGGCTTTGAATGGCCGTAAGCACCAGGGTCATCACCCAATAAAAAATAGCAGCCATAATCAGCGCTTCCAGGTTGTGGAATTGAGCGCGGCCCACTTTGGTAGCCCGCCACATGATTTCATGCACAAAGCCGGTGGCGGAGACCAGGGCCGAATCTTTGGTCATGGCGATGAATTCGTTACCGGTAGGGGGAATAGCGAAGCGAAGTGCCTGCGGCAGGACGATACGTCGCATGGTTTGGGTGGGGGTCATTCCCAGGGCCATTGCAGCCTCACGCTGACCTTTCCCTACCGAGGCCAGGCCGGCGCGAAAGATCTCGCTCATGTAGGCTCCGTAGTTCAGGCCAAGTGCCAACACCCCAGCCCACAAGCCTGGCAAAACGATGCCTAGTTGTGGAAGGGCCAGGAAAAAGAAGAAAATTTGCAGGTAAAGCGGTGTGCCCCGAATAAGGGAGACGTAAAAAGTGCTGAGTGCATAGATCGGCGGAACGGTGGATAACCGCCCCAGGGCTGCCAGCAAGGCCAGTACCGTGGCCAGGCTGATAGAAAGAAGAGAAAGGTAAATGGTTTGCCAGATGCCGCCAGCGATAAATGAAAGGTTTTCGCGCATGAAGGCGGTATCCAGATGAATGGCTTTGATATTGCCGGGTAAGTTTTCGCCGCTGAACATCAAAACCAGCAGCAAGAGCAAGATGGCCCAGGAAATGCCTACATTGATTCGAAACTGACGCTCTTTTCTTTGCTGGGCTTCGTATAACAAATCTGCCTGTGATTTTGTTTGGCTTTTTTCACTTGCCGTAAAGAATTCCATCAGGAGGTCTCCCAAAATATATGGATTAGAGAAAGGGGAAGTGGCATGCGAG
>JBMFPJ010000035.1:0-10325 GCA_049969175.1 Anaerolineae bacterium
GACACTACTTCACTCGATCAGCTGGCTGGCTTACCTGGCTGGAACAGGTATCCTCCTCCTTCTATGGCACAAAGCCAAAGCCATCACGGAAAGCCTGGCTGGAATTTCTATTGTGATCGCTCTGTTCACCGCTCCCCATCTGCGCTTTCATGATCTGACTTTGCTGATTCTCCCCCTGCTGCTTGTGCTCAAGTCGCCTTTTCTTCACTTCTGGCGGCAACACATCGCCCTGACGTTCGCTCTACTTTCACTTGCCCTGATGCCTACCCTGATGCAGTACACGTTGCCATACTTCTTCTACGCGGCGCTGATCATCGGCCTGGGAAACGCTCATTGGCCGCGCCCCAGCCAACATCCGGCCACACGAGGCGCTGAGTAAGATCAATTCATCCATCGCACACATTCCCTTTCTGCTACAATTTGACCATGCCTACCTCATCTTCTGCCAGGCGCACTGAAGCCCTGTTTATCATCATCGTGTTCTTGTTGATTGCTGCCATCGCCACCGCCCCTGCGGTGGATAGCGACATGTGGTGGCACTTACGCAATGGCGCCGAAATGGCACAGCAGCAAAACATCTTGTTAAAAGATATTTTTTCTTACACCCGCGCGGGCGCCCCCTGGGTCAACGCCTTTTGGCTTTCGGATCTGGGACTTTACGGCCTGTGGCAGTTGGGTGGCCCTTTTGCTATCACCCTGGGTGTTGCCTTACTGGCGGTTGCACTGATGAGCCTGCTTTTCCGGCACATGGAAGGAAGCCCTTACCTGCGCGGTCTGCTGCTTCTGCTCGCCATGCTGGGCATTCAGCCGAACTGGTCGGCCCGTCCCCAGATTTTGTCCTTCCTCTTGCTTGCCATTTTGGATGACTTTCTGGATCGCCACCGCATGAGCAAAAGGCAACCGCTTTGGGTGCTGCCGCTCTTTTTTGCGCTTTGGGGCAACCTGCATGGCGGATTTATCTGGGGGATGCTGCTGCTCCTAGCGACGATCGTGGGCAGCGGCCTTGATCTTCTTCTTTCCCAGGAAGCGGCTCTTTCCTGG
This sequence comes from Anaerolineae bacterium, assembly GCA_049969175.1. Classification (GTDB taxonomy): domain Bacteria; phylum Chloroflexota; class Anaerolineae; order Anaerolineales; family Villigracilaceae; genus DAOUAN01. Next base: position 1,042 of record JBMFPJ010000035.1, read on the forward strand.
AAGGACGTCGGGGTACTGACCCTCTGGTTTTTTCTTGCCGGGATAGCGATTGCCCTCAACCCAAATGGCTTCGCCCTGTGGCGACTGCCTTTCGAGCAGGTACATGTTTCCCTGGGGATTCAAGAATGGCTTTCTCCCGATTTTCATCAACCCTATGCCCATCCCCTGCTCTGGCTATTGTTTTTGTGGATCGCGAGCCTGGCATACTCTGTGAAACGCCCGTCCTTTGTGGATCTGCTGAAGGGATTGGGCTTTACTTACCTGTTCTTTGTTGCCCAGCGCAACATGGAACCTTATACCATCATTCTCCTTCCCATTCTGGCGCGGACTTTGTCCCCCGCGTTGGAAAGTTTTGCCAGCGTTCCGCTCATCACCCGCCTTCGTCAACGAATGGCAGAAGCCTCCTCTGGCACCAGACCACCCTCGGCGCGTTTCAATTTCCTTGTAAACACTGCCCTGGTCACTTTCCTGGCCACGGGCATCCTCTTCCGCGCCTGGCTGGTCTCTCAACCCCATCGCGCCGCCCAGAGCCTGCCAGTCGGCGCGGTGGAATGGATCAAGAAAAACCGCCCGGAGGGGCGGCTGTTTAACAGTTATAACTGGGGTGGCTACCTGATTTGGGAATTGCAGGAGTATCCCGTCTTTATTGATGGTCGCGCCGATCTATACGGAAACGACCTGCTCGCCCAATGGCATGAAGTGGTCAATGCCGGGCCCGATGCCCTGGCTATTTTAGATCGCTGGCAGGTTCACCTGGTGTTGCTTGAACCAGAGTGGCCCATCATCCCGCTTTTAGAAGTAAAAGGCTGGCAAGTGCTCTATCGGGATTCGCTTTCAGTGGTGCTGGCCAGGCCCTGAGCGCTACCAGACAGCATCCAGCATCAACGCCAGGAAGATGAACGCCAGATACATGCTCGACCAGCGGTACATCGTCCAGGCCACTTTGTTACCCGGGATGTGCCACACGCGCCAGCCCGCGTAGATCAGGCCAGCCCCTAAAACCAGTGCAGAAAGCAGGTAGATAGTGCCAGCCAGATTGAACAGCGGCAAGAGCAAGGTGATCACCACCAGGGCAACAGTGTAAAGCAAAATCTGACGGCGGGTCTCTTCTTCACCGCGTACCACCGGTAGCATCGGCACGTTGGCACGGGCGTAATCCTTCTTGCGGACAATCGCCAGCGCCCAAAAGTGCGGCGGAGTCCAGAAGAAGACAATGGCGAAGAGCAACCAGGCAGTCAGGCTCAGAGACCCAGTGGCGGCAGCCCACCCCACCATCGGTGGAATCGCTCCCGCGCCGCCGCCAATGACGATATTTTGCACCGTGCTCTTCTTCAACCACAGGCTATAAAAAACAACGTAATAAAAAATCCCGGCCAGAGAAAGTAAAGCCGCCAGCAAATTGACCAATCCAGCCAGCAAATAGTAGCTACTCAGCGAAAGTGCCAATCCAAAAGCCAGCCCTTCCGCATGCGTCAGGCGACCTTCGGCCAGCGGACGCCGGGCCGTGCGTTGCATCTGGCGATCCAATTCACGATCGATGTATTGATTGAGCGCGCTGGAACCACCTGCGGCCAACGCCCCGCCCAATAAAGTCCAAAATGCCAGCCAGAACGAGGGCCAGGCTTTGCCACCGGCCACCAACCCGGCAAAGGTGGTCACCAGCAAGAGCAAAACGATCACCGGTTTGGTCAACGTCAGGAAATCTTTCAGCCGTTGACGAGAAAATGCCACGGGTTGAGCCGGCGTATCTTCCGGCAGGGTGGCCGCCACATAAAACAAAACCGCCAGCGAAATCCAAAGCGAGAGCGCCGTCAGCGTGTGTAACACCAAAAGATGGCGCGGCAGGCCCTGGGTCACCTGCAACGCCCCGATGAACACCTGCCCGGAAAACAACACCGCGCTCATCGTCGTCAGCGGCAAAAGCACCGTGTGGGTTCGATATTCCCGCCAGGCCTTACGCAGCAACAAAAACATCAAGACGGCAGCCACGATCACTGCCAGCCGATGTGCCCATTGCCACCAGCCCAGCGGCGAAAGCGGCGTACAAAAAGGCCAGCCCAAACAGAGCACAGCCGCGCCGGTGATTGTCACCATGCGGCCCAGCGTGGTGAGCAACAAAACCGCCATGAGCACGGCCAGGGTCAGACGAGCAAATGACGAACGAAGCAATTCTTTCATTCAGTTTCTTCCTATTCTCTACCACGTTCCGCAGTGGAACGCGGTCCAATTACGAAAGTTATTCCGCACTAGATTTGCGCAGATAAAAGGGATAGCCAAACAAAAGAATGGCCGCGAAGGTAAACCATTGCAAGGCATAGCCTAGATGAGGTCCTTCGCTGATTTCAACTTCGGGTTGAAAGGGAATGGGCGGCGTGGAATCATCGGGGTTCACATTGGGCTGCACATAAACCGGCAAAAGCGGATAGGGAACCTGCCCGGCGATTCGCTCCAGGTTGACGAAATTCCAGAAATCGAGGCGCGTTTGCCCCGGTGCGAGAGTCCGATCGGGGACTCCGCCCACGTCGGGTCTGGCCCGTCCCAGGCGGATGATTCCCTCCAGGGTGATCTCGCCCGGCTCGTCGTAGGCGCGCCAGGCAGCGGGGGAATCGTTGCCGTCGGCGGGAATCCAGCCGCGGTCAATCAGAATCGCCCGCCCATCCTCCAGGAGAAGAGGCGTGAGCAGGTGAAAGCCATATTGGTCGCCGTAGTATTGATTCCGCAGCGCTACCTGATGCTCAAAATCGTATTTTCCGCGCACCCGTACGGCGCGATATTCCATCGAGGTCAGGTCAGCAGCGGTGGAAGTATTCAAATCGAGAGGGGGCAAGGCGCGCATTTCGAGCACATGGGCATTGAAGGCACGCCGTTGCGCCAGGCGATCTAGCTGCCAGATGCCCAAACGAACACAGACTGCTGCGCCCAATATCACCAGCAAAGTAGTGAGAATCCACTGGCGGGAGAAAGCATGCTTCATGGCTGATTTTCCTTCTTTTTGCGATCCGCCCAAAGCACAACACTGTAAACCGCCAGCAAGGCCCCCAGCGGCACGCCGCCAAAGAAAATAGCGTTCAAACGCGTACGCCAGGTGACTGGCTCGCGCACTTCCAGGCCCAAATAGCGTGAGGGCTGAAAGGAGCATTCCATCACATAGCTTTCGCTATCTTCCAACGGCATGCTGGCCGAAGTGCCAGCCGGCACCCAAAGCGGCCCCAATTGATGGGCCACGCTGTCTTGATTAACGACAACCAGGGTATCGCCCAACACAAAGGTCATGTTCTGCGGCAGGGAAGGAGAGGCTTCACCGCGCCGAATGCGCTCAGCAGTGCCGGCGGGGATGATCAGTTCCACTCGTTGAGGCGGACGGTTTTCGCGTTGCTGCAGGCGGTAGGCCACTTCACTGGTGCCCGCGGCCAGAACAATGCCTAACATAAATGAAAAAAGGATGCGTTTCAACATGACACATGATTATTTTTTCGCCCGAAGGAGGAGTTGAAGGTCATGGGCTACATCCTGGGGCGGGGTCTGAAAGCCATAGGTCAGGCGCAGATTGCCGTCCTGATCAATCAGGAAGATGCGCGCGGTATGAGAGACGGTATAGCCACTGGCGGAGCCGGTCTGTTCGATCTGGCGGTAGATTCCATAGGCCTGCCAGATCGGCTCCAGGTCTGCCAGCGAACCGCTCAGACCAATAAAGGCCGGGTTGAAGTGCGAGACGTAATCTTGTACGCGCTGCGGCGTGTCGCGATCAGGGTCCACCGAGATAAAAACGACCTCAACAGAAGTTTGCTCTACGTCTTTCAACATGGAAATGGCCTGTTGCAATTCCGCCAGTGTGGTGGGGCAGACATCGGGGCAGGAGGTATAGCCGAAAAAGAGCAGGGTGATCTTGCCTTTCAGGCCGGCAAGGTGAAAGGGCTGTCCATCGGCTTTGTTCAAAGCAATGGGCGGGGCAGAAAGAGGCGGGTCATAGCGTGTACCGCGCAATGGATCGGGGCGCGCCTGCCAGAAAGCCAGGGCGGCCACCAACAGCAGAAGCCCAAGGATACCCCCGCCCACCCAAAGAAGACGTTTTTCCATGGCTTTTAACCCTCCCATCGGGGCGACCATGACAGTCTGCCCCGATGGACAACATGACCAACAACTTTGCTGAGGTTATCCCAGAAAAAGGCGATCTCAGACAAGTTTTCCAATTAGATAGAGCGCCGGGTAGAAGAAAATCCAGACGACATCTACGAAATGCCAGTACACCGCCGCGGCTTCTACGGCCCAATGTTTTTCAGCGGAATACAACCCGCGCGAGCCATTACGCAAGACAACAATCAGGAAAAGGACAGCGGTGAGTACGTGAAAGGCGTGCATGCCGGTCATCATGAAAAAGACTGCACCGGCTGCACCGGAGGAGGGAGTGATTCCTTCGCGAATCGCGCTCGGCCATTCCACCCCAACCACGCCGAGCAAGAAACCCAGGCCTAAAATCAGGGTGAGGGCAGTGTTAAGTAAAAATCCCTTGCGGTCGCCCTGCTCCATGGATGTTTCGCCGCGGTTCATGAAAAAGGACGAAAGCAGCAACACGGAGGTCACCAGCAAGCCCAAGAGCTGATTGAGCGCCGGGCGGGTCAGCCCCCACAGGTTCATCCGCGCCACCATCAAGCCACCAAAGACGAAAGAATCGGAAAGCAGGAAGAGCCACAATCCCAGGCGATTGGTGCCGGTCTTGTAGGAGTAGGAATGGTGGTCGCTATCCGTGTCTTGCTGATTGAGGCGGTAAATATGCATGTAGAAATAGAGCACAAGACCAGCTTTTACCAGAGCGATCACCACCAGCAACGGAACCAGGTCCATCGCCACGGCGACGAAATATTCAAGAGCGGTCAAGATGGCCAGGTAGATAAAGATAATCACGCCCTGGCGCAGAGCCGACAGTTTATCGTGTGTGTGCATCGAAAAATTCCTCCCGCTTATTCGCTTTCGATGAAACGGACATATTGTGAGTTTGGCAAACCGTAATCGTAGGGTTCACCAATGACTTCAAAGCGTCGGTCATAATTATGAGCGGGCATAGGCGAGGGTACCTGCCACTCCGGGGAGCGTGAGTTCCAGATGTTCCCTTCGGCTTTCTCGCCATAACGAATGCTGTGAATCAGGTTATAGACGAAGATCAGCACTGAAATCCCGATTAGAAAGCCGGCAATGGTCATAATGAGATGATAGGTGTCAATGCCCAGCGCCGGGTCATAATCAGCAATACGGCGACGCATCCCCAACAAACCAACCCGCATCATCAACAGAGTCAGCACCAGGAAGGAAGGAGTCATCAGCCAGAAGTGCACTTTTCCCAGCGTTTCGTTCAAGCGGCGCCCCGTGGCCTTGGGGAACCAGTAGTACAGCGCAGCGAAGAAGGGAAAGACAAAACCGCCGAAAATGGTATCGTGGAAATGACCAACGATGAAATACGTATCGTGAAGGTGCAAATCAGTGGAAACGGTGGCATTCGGCGGGCCAGAAAGACCGCCCAGCAGGAAAACGACAATCCCACCCAGGAGAAAAAGCATAGGAGTAGGGGTTTCAATCTTTCCTTTCCAAAGAGTAGCCACCCACGAGAAGAACTTCACGCCGGTCGGAACGGCTACCAGCAAAGTGCTATACATGAAAGGCACACGCAGGTATTCGTTCATACCCGAAGTAAACATGTGGTGTGCCCAAACCAGGAAGCCCACCAGGGCAATTCCCAGCGAAGACATGGCCACCCAGCGATAGCCAAAGAGCGGTTTGCGGACAAAAACCGGCAACAATTCTGAAATCACGCCCAGCCCCGGCAGAACAAAAACATACACCGCCGGATGGGAATAGAACCAGAACAAATGCTGGAACAGGATCGGGTTGCCACCTTTGGCCGGATCAAAAAAGCCCATTCCAAACAAGCGCTGGAACATGACCAATTGGAAAGCCAGGCCGATTAACTGCGTGGCAGTGAGCGCGATCAGCGAAGTGGCAACCGAGGCCCAAACGAAGATCGGCATGCGGAAAGCGGTCATCCCTTTGGCGCGCATCCGCACTACAGTAGCGATCACGTTCAACGCCCCCAGGATGGAAGACCATCCGGCCGTGAACACCCCCAGGAAGAACATCTGCATCCCAAGCGGAGCGCGGGCCGAAAGCGGCGGATAACCGGTCCATCCGGTGTCGAATCCGCCGAGGATCAGGCTCATCAACAGCAAAACCGCTGCCGGCACCGAGATCCAGTAGGAGAAGGCATTCAGTCGGGGGAAGGCCATATCCTGAGCGCCCAACAACAGCGGCACGACGTAATTCATTACGCCCGCAATGCCCAGCAAGATCGAAACAATCATGATCATGCCGTGCAGGCTCATGAGGGTATTGTACATGTTCAGGGAAAGGAACTGCCGCCCAGATGCGGCCAGTTCGGTGCGGAAAATCAGAGCAAACAGGCCGCCGATCAAAATCAGCAACAAAGCAGTCACGGTGTACTGAATGCCGATCACTTTGTGATCTAGGGAAACGCTCAGGTATTTCTCCCAACCGGCCGGGTCTTTATGATGCTCCGGCGTTTCGATTCCCTGCGCCCACTTCCACCAATCCGTCACAACCCCACTACCAGCCAAAAAGGAAAGCACCCCCACCAGGGCGCCAAATACCCAGGCCGGTTCGGTAAACAGAAAAATGCCCAGCAGTGGCAGTCCCATAGCGGCGCGAATCGCGGTGACAAACACCGCCCCCAAAATTGTGCCCAGGGCTTGCCAGGTGAGGCCACGAGTGATGGAGCGATACCCCACCACTCCAAAGAAAAAGGCGGCCGCCGCAACCCAGAGCGCAAACAGCCATCCCAGCGGAGCCATGAAATCCAGCTTGCCGCTCGCCAGGAAATTCACCCCCACACCCAACAAATGACCTGCGCTCCCGCCCACCACGAGTAGGAGCAGGCCTCGTTGCACGGAATTCCTTGTTTTCATGAACTCCTCCTTTGCCTATTTTAACGTTGCGATATACGCAATAATATCTGCCAGGTCCGTGTCGTTGAACTGGTATGTTGGCATCAATTGATTTTCAAAGCCAGCCACAATTTTCGCTTGAGGGTGCAAAATGGATTCCTTCAGGTAATCATCATTCGCCACCACCGTCGAGCCATCCGACAATTCCACTTGCGAACCGTATAGTCCTCGCCAGGTTGGGCCAACCAGTTTAGAGCCATCCACGGTGTGGCAGCCCAGACAACCATTCTTTTGAACCAGAGACTGTCCGCGTTCCGGGCCGGTTAACCGCACCGCCGTAGCCTGTTGCTCTGCAATCCAGGCGTCAAAATCCGCCTGGCTGGTGACAATGACTGGTTTCTCCATATAGGAATGAGAAGCCCCACACAATTCGGCACAACGAACGGTATAGTTTCCGAGCAACGTAGGCGTGATGCGATATTCGGTCACCCGCCCAGGCACCACGTCTTGCTTGACGCGAAATTCAGGAACCCAGAAGGAATGGATCACATCACTGGATTCCATCTTCAAAATTACCTGGCGATTGACCGGCAAATGAAGTTCAGCAGAGACAATGCCATACTCAGGATATTCAAACGACCAGGTGAATTGCTGCGCCTTGACCTTGACAATCATCGCCCCTGGGTCTATCCGGCGCGTTTCGCCTAAAGTATAGCCACCCAGGTAAGCAAAAGCCAGTACAATGAACAGGGGAATCACCGTCCAGGTGATCTCAAGGGTAGTATTCCCCTCAATGTGCTCCCCGTCGCTGGTATCCCCTTTGCGCCGACGGAACACAAACAGGCTATACACCAGGGGAACCACAATCAACGAAAACAAGAAAGAAATGACCATGATTTCCAGGTTCCATAGCCAGTCAATGGGTACGGCCTGAGCACTGGCCTCGACAGGCATCAATCCCACCGCGTTTAATCCAGTGTAGGACAGGACTGTCATGAGAATCACCAGAAGCCCTACAATGACAAAGTGTCGCATGTTTCTCTCCTCAAAAAAATCAACTTTTGCGGAAACCACCCCACCGGCCCCCCCCGCTCACCGGCAACTCATATAATTTACCAATTTTTATTTGTTTTGTCATATATTTACTCAACACTGCATCCATCCAAAAGTTATGTAAACAACCACGCTAAAGATGGTCTCAGGCTACAATCTCGTTCAGTGCAGCCAACACCTCTTGACTGTGCTCTGCCGGGCGGACATTTTCAAAGACGCGCCGAATCGTCCCATCGGCGCCAATCAAAAAGGTGGTACGCAGTACACCCTCATATTCCCGCCCCATGAATTTCTTTGGCCCCCACACCCCATAAAGCTCACACACTTTATGGTCTTCATCGGCCAGCAAAGGAAACGGCAGTTGATATTTCTGCTTGAACTTCACATGCGCCTGCACGGAATCCGGGCTGACGCCTAAAATTTCAACTCCAGCCTTTTGATAGGCCGAATAATCATCGCGAAAATTGCAGGCTTCCTTTGTGCAACCGGGGGTATCATCTTTTGGGTAGAAATACAACACCACCGGCTTACCGCGAAAATCTGAAAGGCGACGCGGGGTATTGGTATCATCCAGCAGCTCAAAATCAGGTGCAAGTTGACCAGCAGATACAGGCATAGGCATCCTCTAAGCAGGCAATTATAACCCCATTTATCTAAATTGAGCAAATCACCAATTCGGTTTCGGTGTCATTGCGAGGCGGCGCCCTTCCGCCGAAGCAATCTCCTGGCCAAATTGGCCAGAGATGGTATGAAAACAGGAGAGCGCTTCCCCCACGCTTTGCTCGGGGCAGGCGCTTCGCTCACAATGACACATTACACCTGTAATTTACTGAAATCTTATCGAGAGTTTACCCTCCCATTGGGTCTCACCTCATTTAGCGTAACGATTGCACAATCAGAAACGACCCACTGAAAAACAAAAAAAAATAACATCATTTCCCTACGGCAATGTATGAAGAAAGGCAATCACCTGCCAGATTTGCTCTTCAGATAAAATCCCCTTCCATCCCACCATAGCCGATCCCGCCACTCCTTCAGAAATTCGCCAGAACAGAAAATCATCACCCACCTGACGGGCAAGTTGCGCCAGATTCGTCGGGGGAGGCGTCAAAGACGCGGCAGCTGGGCCATCGCCGCGCCCCTTTTCACCATGACAGGACTGACAATACGTACCAAAGACTTCCCGTCCCAAATCTGCATCTTGAGGCCCAAAAGAGTGAGTGAGACCAGCATATGCAGGCGGCACAGTTGCCAGCGTATTGGCTGTGCCTGGCCGCGCAG
>JBMFPJ010000036.1:0-10185 GCA_049969175.1 Anaerolineae bacterium
GCCACCCTGGCGAGCCAACACAACCGCCGAGCGGATGATCACCCGGCGCACCCCCAGGTCTTCCACCGCGCGGGTAGAGGCCTCCCAGGCAACCGTCAGCCGGGCGAGGAAATCATCGGCAGGCGGGGTAGATTCATCTGCCAGGTCACCGTGCAGGCCATAATGATTCATGCCAGAAGATTGGAGGAGCACGCGCGGGCGGCGATCCGCCTTCTGGATCGCGGCAACAAGCGCCTCTCCGGGTCGGATGCGGGAATCCCAAAAGGCTTGTTTCGTTGCCGCCGTCCAGGGCCAGGAAGCGAGGCTTTTGCCGGCCAGGTTGACGATCGCATCCATCTCATTGACCAAATGTCCCCACCCCGCATCGCTGCGACCATCCCAGCCCACGGGGTGGATTCCCGGCCGCACCGACATTTTTTGAGGAGCACGGCTCAATATCCACACCTGATGTCCATCAGCCAACAGGGATTGGGTGAGATGCCGGCCGATGAAGCCGCTTCCACCCGTGATCAAGATGTTCATAGCACCTCCAGAGCGAGAAAGGAAAACAGGGATTCAGGGTACTGAAAAGTCGCCAGGGTTCACTGATTCGAGAAAGTAGCAGTATAATCATTTTCATTGCGGAGGCAGGATGAATGAGCCTGTGCTGGTGCTCAACGCAAATTTTGAGCCGATCAATGTTTGCACTACCCGGCGGGCCATCGGCTTGCTGTTAGCCGGCAAAGCCGACATGGTTGTTAATGGACGCGGCTATATTCGTACGATTTCACAGTTGATCCCGCGCCCGTCGGTGATTCGGCTGGAAACGCAGGTTCACCGACCACGCCCACACGTCAAGCTGACGCGTCGAGAAGTCTTCCGTCGGGATAATTATACCTGTCAATATTGCGGGAAACGCGATGGGGGCCTGACCGTTGACCATGTCATCCCGCGCCATTTGGGCGGTGAACACACCTGGACAAACGTCGTGGCCGCCTGCCCGGCTTGCAATCACCACAAAGGGGGACGTCGCCTGGAAGAGGCCCACATGACTCTGCTCAAAATCCCTACCGAGCCACCGGCCAATGCAGCCTATATTTTTGGGCGTCATCTGGCTGAGAATGCGGAATGGGAGCCGTTCATCAACGGCTGGTAAGAGGGTCGAAAGGTACGTCAAAATTCCAGTGTCATAAAATCGGTAGCCAAAGCCACCTGCCCGGCATAATGCCGTCTGGCCTGGTCGCTCAGATCAGCTATGGCATAGGGACCGCTTGGATAGTGGATCAAATACAGCGCGCCCACTTCGGCACGCGCTGCAACCTCACCGGCCTGGCTGGCGGAGGAATGTCCGCGCACTTCGCCAGACGCCTCGTGAATCAGCACATCGGCTCCACTGGCCAGGTGAACGACCTGCGTACAGGGTTCGGTATCGCCGGAGTAGGCCAATACTTTTTTACTGGCATGAAATTCCACACGCAAGCCAATGGTGGGAATCAAATGGCGAACGGGGGAGGCATAAATCGCAAATTCAGGAACATCCAAAAGCAGCATCATTTCAGAAGCAGGTAGACGATGGAAGGCAACCGGGAAAAAATCTGGCCAATCTTCCCATCCATAGCAAGCCATCAATTGCTCCAACCGCTCCAGCGTGTGATGCAGGGCATAAATATGTAGCGGCTGTTTTCGTCCCATCAGCCACATATCCATCAGCAAAAGAGGCACCCCTGAAACATGGTCGGGATGAAAATGAGTGATGATCAAATCGGTAAGATCATTCGCGTGGATGTTCACCTGTGCCAGCCGAAAGATTGGATTGCTGACGCAATCTACCAGCACCACTCGCTCCTGACCAACGATTACCAGATGTGTATTTTCATGACCTTGCGTGGGAATGGCATTGGATGAGCCAAGCACAATGACTTTAGGCATAACGCTCCTATTTCACCACGATGTGCAAAAGGATGGGGGTAATGTAAGTCTCCACCACCGCAGCAATGGCCAGGAGCGGAATGACTATCCCGATAAACACTTTTGCCCAATCTGCCAGTAACTCTAAAAATACCTGCCCAATGGATTTCCCCGCCTGCGGCGTCACCAATTCCACGCCAATACGCAGCATCGCCGCGCTGCTCAGCATCAGGGCTGGGAGTTCGAAGATTCCATGGGGCAAGATACCCGTCAAAAATACCAGCAAAGGAGAAATCCCAAGCAAACCCAAAGCGCCCAACACCGCTCCGACCACACCAATGTTCACCAAATAAAACATCAGCCCCAGGACACTAAAAGAAAACAACCCAAAGAACATGATCACCGCTACAGCGCGGACATTGTGCATGAACAAGTAAGGAGCAGAAATCACATCCGGCAAACCCAACGGGTTCGCCGACTTGAAACGCTCCGTCAAGGTAACGATCTTTTCGGGTGGAATGTTTTCGATATAGCCCCTGCCATTTACACTTACCCAATCATAACCAGCCCAAAAGCCGATGGTTGCCAGCAGCAGAATCAGCAAAAAAGCCCTTCTCAAGCGCCGCAACGACGGAAAGACCAGCTGGAGGTACCACTGCGGCAGAGAGCGCGCCTCTCCCTTGAATGTCCCCCAGAAAATCTGCCAGGCGCGCCGCCAATTGAATGTATCAATCTCTCGCCCGAGCAAATACTCGCGCTCAAAGTGAGCAATCCCCAGGCGTACCAGCAGGGAAGCCATCACCAACACGGCCACAATCGCCAGCCATAACGTCTCATCATTTCCCCAAAAAAGCAAGACACTTTCCCCTTGCATCATCATCGCCGTTGGGATCACGATAAACGAAGCCAGCAAATTGGCTGCTCGCACCGAAGTGGACTGCACTGAAACTACAATCGCCGCGCTGACCATCAAAATCGCATGGACAGCCGTCAGCACATACAGCAAAACAAGCGTGCGTGGGGTGGGCATGGCAATTCGCTGGTGAGAGACCATCAGCAAATAAAAAGTGATCGAAAGATAACTGGCCAGCAGCGGAGAAACCACTCCCGCCAGCAGCTTGCCCACATACAATTGCCAGTCCTCCAGCGGCGAACTCAGCAACGGCTCAATCGTTCCGCGCTCCTTCTCGCCCACAAACGTCTCCAGCGAGCCGACCAGGGAAACCGTCAGCGGGAAGAAACCGATAATCAAAATCGAAAACGGCACCAGGCGATCCACCAGCAGCGTACCGCCAAAACGCCCCACAAAAGCAACTGCCTGCTCAGCCACCGCGTTCATCAAAAACGGGAAAAGGAACACAATCACAATCAACGGAAAAAGCACCCGCCAATCGCGCAGTTGGTCACGCAATTCACGTTGAGCAATCAGCCAGACAGGAAAAATTTTAGTTCGCATATGCTTTTCCCTGGGCATCTGCCATCACCTTGAGATACACCTCTTCAAGCGAACGCGGAGACTCTTCAAAGGCAATCAGCGGAGCACGCCGCGACGCCAACACTTGAATCAGCTGTGGATTATTCTGCTGCGGGCGCTCCACCCGGAACCGCAGGCGGGTGGCTGACCATTGCGTTAAAACCACGCCCTCGGGCCATTCCAGCCCGCTCGGCTCCCACGGTTCAGCGAGAATAGCCCGATATTCAGCCGGCCCCAGAACGCGCTCTTTCAGATCATTCAACGTTCCCTGAATCAACGCACGGCCGCGATAAATGATGACAATATAGTCGGCAAGCGACTCGGCTTCCACCAGATTATGGGTACAAATGACAATCGTCCGTTGAGCAGAGCGCAGACGGGCGATCTCATCACGCACCAGGCGAGCCGATTCGGGGTCCATGGCAGAGGTCGGCTCATCTAAAAGCAACACCGCCGGCTCATGGATTAACGCCCGTGCCAGCGCCAGTTTCTGCCGCATCCCTTTGGAATATTCTCCAATGCGCCGCATGGCGTGTTGGCTGAGGCCGAAATATTCCAACAAATATTCGATACGTTTTTTTCGCTTTTGTGCTGGCAGGGAATACACCTGTCCGAAGAAATCGAGATATTCCAGGGCGTTCATGCGCGCATACAGGCCATGTTGTTCGGTCAACACCCCCACTGCCGAACGAACCTGTTGTGCCTGTCGTACTACATCATAGCCCGCCACTCGTGCCCAACCGCGCGTCGGGCGTAACAGCGCCGTGAGCATGCGCACCGTAGTGGTCTTCCCCGCACCGTTTTGACCTAACAACGCCAGAATCTGGCCTGGTTGTACCGCTAAAGAAAGTCCATCTACAGCCCAAAAATCGTTAAATTGCTTGCTCAAATCATTTGTTTCGATCATACCTTAAGCGTAGCGGCGGTGAGCGCCGTTGTCAATGCGACAAATGTCCATAAAACCTTACAACATGATTACTATTCTTCAGGCCTCCGCAATCCGTGAGAATGAGGATGCCTGAGGGGCTCGCCAGGGTTGCTTACAATGTTTCTTCGTTCGCCGGCTGCGAAGCACGATGACGCAAGAACAGTGTCACAGCAGCCACCACAGCCACAATCGCCATAACCGTCTGATTGGCGTTGATTCCTCCCACCATGGAGGCATCCAGCCGTAAAAAGTCCAGCAAGAAGCGAACCGTGGGGTAGAAAATCAAATAGGCCAGGAAGACATCCCCGGATTTGAGTTTCTCCTCGAAGTGGCGGGTGAGCCACATCAGGAAAAACATATTGGCCAGGTTCAGGAGCGATTCGTAAGCGAACAGGGGATGATAATACTCGGCGTTTTCAAAACCAGGCAGGCGATGGAGAGGATCAATATAAATTTTCCATGGCAGGCTGGTAGGTGCACCGTAAAGTTCCTGATTGAAGAAATTGCCCCAGCGACCGATAGCCTGCCCCAACGCCAGGCTGGGAGCCGCAATATCCGTCCATTCGGCAAAATTCAATTTGTGCTTACGGGAATACCAGTAAAGCGCAATCACACCCCCGATCATCGCCCCTGGAATACCCAGACCACCATGCCAGATGGCCAACGCATCCAGCGGATGGGTCAAATAATAAGCCGTCGTGATGCCCTGGGCGACCGAGGAAGGCGGAGGGGTGAAAATGTGCCACAATCGCGCCCCAATTACACCACCAATGATGAGGTACACCAACAAATCCCAGACGATCTCCGGGTCATAGCCGCGACGTTTGGCCTCGCGGCTGGCCAACCAGCCGCCGGCTACCGCGCCGAGCATCAAAATAATGCCGTAAAAGCGAATGTACAAAGGGCCAAGCGAAAATCCATCAATCATTATGCTCTCTCCTGAGTAGAAATTTGTTTCATGCGGGCATGCCCCTGACGGCGCACTGCCCAAATGCGTTGCAAGGCCGTGATGTTGGCAAAGACGGCAATCAACCCAACGGCCAGCAGAGGCTGATTGAAAACCAGTAGCGGCACCAACACCAGGTAACGCTCCACGCGAGTTAGAATCCCAATTTTGGCCTCAAAGCGCAAGGATTCAGCCCGCGCCTTCACATAGGAAACCAGCACCGACCCGGCCGCGGCCGCATAGGTCAACGCGCTGCCCAGTGCGTTTCCGTGTATCGAAAAATGATACAACAGGCCACCCAAAATGAGCAGCTCCGAGTAGCGATCGCTGACCGAATCGACAAAAGCGCCAAAATCGCTCGGTTCACCGCGTAAGCGCGCCATCGTGCCATCCAGAGCATCAATTGGCGTCATCAGCAATACCAGCAATCCCCCAATCAGCATTTCGCCCCGCGCCAGAAAGTAAGCCCCCACCGCGTTCCCCGCCAGCCCCAAAGCCGTCATGAAATTTGGTGTCAACCCCAGGCGATTGAAGAAGCCCCCCAACGGATCCAAAATCCATTTGAACCAAATGCGCAACAGATCGGTGAAAGTCAAATTAGAAGACTTTTCCACGAAGCAATTTCCTTTCTTCTTGACGATTTGAACCGTCCAATCATACTCGAAAAAACAAAAGCCGGACAACTCTTTGGTAGATCACTCTCGTAGCGCGGAATTCATTCCGCAACCTAAAGCGACATGAATGTCGCGCTACAAAATCTTCATGTGTACCCTGCTCCTGCCAGCGTTATCTCTACGCCCCTCCATCTTCCATCTCATCATCCGGTTCAAGCAGGACCTCGCGCTCGCGCCCCCCGCCCTGTGAGGAACCCACCACTCCCATTTCTTCCAGCTGATCGAGCAAGCGCGCTGCCCGCGGATAACCGATGCGTAAACGCCGCTGGAGCAAGGAGGCGGAGGCCCGTTGGGATTGGCGGACAACGGCAATGGCCTGCTCAATCAGGTCATCATCTTCGGCGTCGGCTGATTCGTTAAGCAATTTTTCCCAGGGTGGCACATCTTCCACAAGAATATCGCTGTTCTTTTGCCAGTGGGAAATGAGGCGCTCAATTTCCATATCGGTGACCAGCACGCCCTGAGCACGGATCGGGCTGCCAACTTCAGGGTTGAGAAAGAGCATATCGCCGCGGCCAAGCAGAGTCTCTGCACCGGTCGTATCTAGAATGACGCGACTATCCACTCCCGAAGCGACGGCAAAGGCGATGCGCGCCGGAAAGTTGGCTTTGATCAGGCCGGTGACGACATCGGTACTGGGACGCTGTGTGGCCACCACCAGGTGAATGCCCGTGGCACGTGCCATCTGCGCCAGGCGCACCAGGTTGTGTTCGGTTTGATCAGGGGCCGACATCATCAAATCGGCCAATTCGTCAATCAGCACGACGATGCGGGGCAAAGTTTGCCCCTCCGGGCGACGTTCCTGTTTCCGGTTGTAAGATTCCAGGTCGCGCGAGTGACTGGTCTCCAGCAGGCGGTAGCGATGTTCCATTTCCAAAACCACCCAGCGCAACACGCCCAAAATGCGCTCCAGGCTGGTTTCTACTTTGCCGTATAGATGCGGCAAGCCATTGAAACGGATCAACTCCACCATTTTCGAGTCGATCATCACCATGCGCAGGTCGGCAGGAGAGTTGTTCATGGCCAGGCAGGCCGCCAGCGAGGTGATGCAAACAGATTTGCCCGAACCGGTAGCACCGGCAATGAGCAAGTGGGGCATGCGTGCCAGGTCTGCCACTACCGGTTGACCGGAGACGTCGCGTCCCAGGGCGAGGGCCAGGGGCGCGTTGACCCGCATAAAGGCTTCAGATTCAAGTAGCGGGCGCAGACGCACAACGGATGAGCGGGCATTAGGGACTTCGATGCCGACATAGGGTTTGCCCGGCACAGGCGCTTCGATGCGCAAGCGTTCGGCAGAGAGGGCCAATGCCAGGTCTTTTTCCAGGGCAGCGATTTGCGCCACACGTACCTTCATTTGCTGTGCATCTTCTTCGGCGCTGTTGCCTTTTTTGATGAATCCCGGTTGCACGGCGAATTGCGTCACCGCCGGCCCTACTCGATAGCCAACAACGGTAGCTGGTATGCCAAATTCGGCCAGGGTCTTCATAATCAGGCCGGCGGTCTGGTTGATGGTCCGTTCGTCGGTGCGGGCGATCTGTTCGGTGAGGAGGATGTTGAGCGGAGGAAGATTCGCCGGGCGCGGCCGGGGGTGAGCTGGTTTCTCATCGCGCGGTTCGGGCGGTTTGAGGGAGGGACGAAATTCGGGAGGGAGGGGGATGCTCTTTTTGCGCGGTGGCTTTTCTTTTTCGGCAGGCTCCTGAGCCGAAGCAGTGACAGGCTCTACCGCCGGATGTTGGGGAACTTCCCCCGCCAGACGCAGAAGCCAGGATTCAACTCTCCTCCACAACCCCAGGCCACTCATCACGGCAAAAAGCCAGAGGAGAATCAAGAGAACAGTCCCCCCCAGGCGACCCAGCATCAGCCAGAGCAGGGTAGTCAACCCCCAACCCAGGCGGCCCCCATCTTTGCCGGAATCGGCCCGGGCGAGGTCGTTGCCGCTGATAACGGCGAGCAGGCCCAGGGTCAGGAGCGAGGCGAGCTCGAGGGCGATGAATTGCCCCCAATGCCAGGGACGATCGTCGCGGCGCAGGAGGACGAATCCACCATATCCGATCCCCAAGACAAACAGGTAACCCCCCCAGCCCATCCAGCGCGAGAGCAGATTAGCCCAGGGGGTAAGCAAAATTCCTTGCGAAATGCCTGCCAGCGCCAGAAGGGAAAGGAGGGCGAACGTCAGCAACAGAACGCCACCGACATCGCGAGCAAAGCGGCTAAAGCGCTGAAGGAAGGTTAGCAGATAATCCAGCGCATCGGCGGGGAGAGGAGGGTCATCTCTGGGACTGGCAGGGGGCATATTTTCTAACCGTCCAATCGCATACTCAGGCCCATGCGTTGATGGGCTGCGTCCACATGGAGGACGCGCACTTGTACATTTTGACCCAGGTGAAGGACCTCGCGCACGCTCTGGCCGGCAGCCATGGGGATTTCGGAGGCGTGAATCAGTCCCTCTACGCCAGCTTCCAGGCGGGCGAAGGCGCCATAAGAGACAACACTGGTGATGACCGCGGGCAGGATTTTGCCCACGGAGAAGAGGGTATCGGCCATTTCCCAGGGGTTAGGTTGGAGACGTTTGAGGCTGAGGGCCACACGGCAGCGTTCGGGGGCTACATCCAGCACCTGAACTTCAATTTTCTGGCCGAGTTGGACGATCTGATTGGGGTGGAGAACTCGCCCCCAGGAGAGTTCGGAGATGTGAATCAACCCCTCGACGCCGCCCAAATCTACAAAGGCGCCAAAGTCGGTGATGTTGGTGACCTGCCCCGACACGCGCTGGCCGGGCTGGAGGGTGCCAAACAGGGTAGAGCGTTTGCCCGGTTCGGCCAGGGCGGCGCGCTCGGAGAAGACGATACGACCATCTTCGGGGACGCACTCGATGACTTTGAGATTGAGGCTGCGTCCAACATAAGCCTCCAGGATGGCTTCACGGTCGGCGAGGTCGGTCTTGCCAGAAAGGTCCACCAGATGAGAAACAGGGACAAAGCCATACAGGCCATTCCCTTCAACAAGCAGGCCGCCACGGTTGAAGCCGGTAACCCGCAGAGAGACGATCTGGTCGCTGAGGTAGAGGTTTTTGACCTGGCTCCAATCGGTGAGTTTGGGCGGTTCTTCCCCTCTGACTTCCGGTTTGGGCGGTCGAACAGCTGGCGGAGGGACGTAGCGCTCTTCATCTGCCAGCACCGATGCCCACCAGCCCTCGTCTATGACAGGCATCGGATTTTCACGAATTTTCTTTTGGCCCACCATTAATACCTCCTGTAATTCTTAGTTCTTGTAATTGATTTCCATATCGAGGATAACACGGGCGACGGCCTCGATGGCAATGCGTTGTTTGCGGTAGAGATCAGCCTCAGACATGGCCAGACGGGAGGCCACTTCGCGCACTTTGCGTCCCTCGATAAATTTCATTTCCAGAATGTTGTAAAGAATCCATTCGCTGGTAAAGCGCCGTTCCCCCGGCGGACGAATCTGTTCAACGGCCTTGCGCAGGAGAGCACGCAAGGCATTGGCAGCATTCCCTTCGTTCTCCGCGACCAGGTCACGGGCGATGCGCAATTTTAGCAGCGGACTGGTCGTCAGCTTGGGGCCACCCCAGTAATGAGTCAAAGCATCTTTGACCCAATTGGCCAGATCGGCTTCGGCGGGGAGTACCTCGCTAAGCAAGTTGGTGCGGCTATCGTAGCGTCCGGCGGCACGCAGGCGTTGAAGTATTTCCATTTGGGGTTGAATGTCTTCCAGGGAGCGGAAGATGCGCTGTTGCAAATGACGGTCTTCCAGCGCCAGGGCAGCCCGGTCGGCCAGCAACCAGAGCGCCTCGCGTTGATCGGCCTCCAGGTGTTGATCGGGGCGATGCGCCACCGCTAGCAACCCCAGTAAAGGCGGCATCTCATCGCGATCCAAATCCACATGTCGGCGCTGATAAAGCGGCAAAATCCAGAAATTTCCCCAGTTAAATTCGCGGCGCAATGGACGGTTCCCGTTGATATTTTCCAGCACTTCGCCCAGGTCAGCTTTTTCGATCAAGTTGGGATCGCCGGCCATGACCAGCAGAGCAGGTTCGGCGCCATCGAGGGCAGCGATAAAGGCAGAGGGCGATTGCAAATGGTCGCGCACTGCGGCCAGCACAGCCTCCAAAAATTGTTGCAGATCACTTTGGGTGAGCAGGCGTTCTTCTACATTTTGAAGCAATTCCAGTTCCGCCCGATCGCGTCCAAAGAACAACCAGCGTTCCCACAGCGGTGCGGCCAGGGTGATGAGGTGCTCAAAGAGCAACACCGTG
>JBMFPJ010000037.1:0-10032 GCA_049969175.1 Anaerolineae bacterium
CCCTGTATGCGCATCTTTCCAGCGTGGATGTTTCTGTGGGGCAGGAGGTAAAGGCAGGCGAAATGATTGGAAAGGTGGGCAGAAGCGGTGCGGCCGTGGGCAGTCACCTGCACTTTGAAGTGCGCCTCGGTGAAAACGCTTATGGCCAGGTGCGTAACCCCATTTTGTGGCTGGCCCCTCGCCAGGATGAAGCCAATCGTCCGCTGGGCGCGCTGGCCGGTCGCGTGGTGGATTCGTCTGGGCGGCCTCTCCACCTGATTTTGCAGGTGCAATTCTACCGGTCGCAGAGTGAACCGCCACAGCGCACTTTTGAAATCGAGACCTACGCGCCGGAAAAATATCCTGTGCAGGGTGATGACCTCCTCCAGGAAAACTTTGTCTTGCCCGATTTACCCCCCGGCTGGTATCGTCTGACCCCGTTGAAAGGGGCCTGGCAGGAAGCCTGGGCGGAAGTGGCATCCAATCATGTAACGCTGGTTACGATGACTTTGAAATAATTTTTTATCAAAGGATGGTTGTTATGAGCATCAAACCGGATCACTGGATTCGCAAGATGGCACTTGAACACAAGATGATCGAGCCGTTTGTGGAAAAGCAGGTGCGCAATGGGGTGATCTCCTATGGGGTCTCCTCCTATGGCTACGATATTCGTGTGGCGGATGAGTTCAAGATTTTTACCAACGTCTATTCGTCTATCGTGGACCCGAAAAATTTTGATCCCAAATCAATGGTGGATTTCAAGGGGGAGGTTTGTGTCATTCCACCCAATTCGTTTGCTCTGGCGCGCACGGTGGAGTATTTTCGCATTCCGCGCAATGTGTTGACGGTGTGTGTGGGTAAATCTACCTACGCGCGCTGTGGCATTATTGTGAACGTGACTCCCTTCGAGCCTGAATGGGAAGGCTTTGTGACGCTGGAGATTTCCAATACCACGCCCCTGCCCGCCAAAATTTATGCCAATGAAGGTATTGCTCAGGTGCTTTTCTTCGAAGCCGATGAGGTGTGTGAAGTTTCCTACGCGGATAAGAAAGGCAAATATCAAGGCCAGCAAACAATTGTATTGCCCAAGGTGTGATTGTTTTTGGGTTGGGCATCGAATGACGCGAATGGCACGAATTTTCCTCGAGAAATTCGTGCCATTCGATGCTTTAATTGAGAAATTCGTGCCATTCGATGCTTTGAGAAATTCGTGCCATTCGATGCTTTAATTTAAACCCGATGCGCCCCTTGCAGGCTGGGGCGCAACACCCAGCCGCGAGCGTTTACGCCCTCCTGGGCAAAGGCAGCGATCAGGCTCTCCCTGGCAGCGGGTGCTTGCGCAGGGGAAGTGAACACAATCAGCGAAGGGCCGGCGCCAGAGAGCGCGGCGGCGCCAAAGCGGCGAGCGCGTTCAAAAGCCTCCAATCCGCCAGGGATGTGTGGCAGACGGTAAGGCTGATGCAAGCGGTCTTCCATCACCTTTTGCAGGAGGGGCAAATCGCCGTTGCGCAGCGCCTCGATGACCAGCGCCACCCGGCCCAAATTGAAGACCACATCATGGCGTGGCACGCTGGCTGGCAACACCGACCGCGCCACCTGCGTGGGCCAGTGCACCTGTGGCTGAACCAACACCAGGCTCATTTCTGGCACGACGTAACGCTGCACAATCACCTCGTCGGCCAGCAGTGCTGAAACCGTCAAGCCGCCTAACAGGGCTGGCGCCACGTTGTCGGCGTGTCCTTCGATTTGTGTGGCCAGGTGGAGCAATTCCAGTGGCGAGAAGGGCTGCCCAAGCAATTCGCTCGCGCCCCACAGGCCGGCGACGATGGCTGCCGCACTGGATCCCAGGCCGCTACCGGGCGGGATTTCATTGCGCGCCCGGATGATGGCTCCTAATTTTTTTCCGGCGATCTGCGCCGCTCGCTCAAAGGCTGCAATTAACAAATTCTGCCTCTGCCCGTTGAGCACCTCTGCGCCCTCGCCGCGCACTTCGTAGCGCACCTCATCGGCTGGCTCAAAGGTAACCTCGTTCCATAGATCGAGAGCCAGACCAAGACAATCAAAACCGGGGCCGAGATTGGCCGAAGTGGCGGGAACGCGCAGGGTCAGCATATCTCCGATTATAATCGCCTCATTCCCGGAGTTTGGAGGTGGTATGGCCTATCAGGGCGTTTTATCTCGCTATGGGCATTTGCTCGATCTCCCCGCGCACACGCGGCCGATCTCGTTGCTGGAGGGGAATACGCCGCTGATTCCTTTACCGCGCCTGGGGCGCGAATTGGGCTGTGAGTTGTTTGTTAAATTCGAGGGGCTAAACCCGACTGGCTCGTTCAAAGATCGCGGCATGACCGCGGCGATCAGTGAAGCCGTTGGGCGCGGCGCCCAGACGGTGATCTGCGCTTCGACGGGCAATACCGCCGCCTCGGCCGCGGCCTACGCGGCGCGGGCGGGACTGCGTGCCATTGTGTTGATTCCTGAAGGGAAGGTGGCCGTTGGCAAACTGGCCGGAGCGATTGCCTATGGCGCCGAGGTCATCCAGGTGGAGGGGTCGTTCGATGATGCCCTGGCGCTGGTAGTGGAGATCACGCAGAAGACGCCGATTGCTCTGGTCAATTCGATCAATCCGTATCGCATTGAGGGGCAGAAGACAGCCGCGTTCGAGATCTGCGATACGTTGGGGCAGGCCCCCGATTGGTTGTGCCTGCCGGTGGGCAATGCCGGGAACATCACTTCGTATTGGGCGGGTTTTCGGCAATATCAAAAGGGGTTACCGCGCTTGCTGGGCGTTCAGGCACAGGGGGCTGCGCCGTTGGTGTTGGGACATGCGGTAGAGAAGCCCGAAACGGTGGCTACCGCCATCCGCATTGGGCGGCCAGCGCGCGGTGAGCAGGCCCTGCAGGCGGCTCAGGAATCGGGCGGACGCATCATCGCCGTCTCGGATGAGGAGATTTTGGCGGCCCAGCAGATTCTCGCCAGCGAGGGCGTGTGGGTGGAGCCGGCCTCAGCGGCGGGAATCGCCGGTTTGCTGGCCGAGAGTCGCAGGTCCGGCTTTGAAGCGCAGGGGAAACGCGTTGTGGTGGTGTGTACCGGCCATGGGATGAAGGATCCGGCCATCGTGACGGAGAGGTTTCAATCTCCCAAAAAAATCCCGGCGGACTATGAAGCCCTCCGGGAGATGATTGGGGTGTGAACGACGCTTCAGGCGTTGTTGTGGTTGCTGTAGTTTTGGGCGTCGGCGATGGCTTTTTGGGTGTTGACGAAGGGCAGGATAAGCAGTCCCATGATGAAGAAGAAGATGAGGGAGAGAATGCCGTAACGCAGGCTGCCGAACATCTGGTTGGCCAGGCCGAAAAGCAGCGGTCCTGTCCAGGAGGTGCCGCGTTCGCTGACTTCGTAGAAGGCGTAGAATTCGGCTTCGCGACCATCGGGGATCATTTGAGCGAACAGGCTGCGGCTGATGGCCTGGGAGCCACCCATGACCAGGGCGATGATGGCGCCAAGGATGAAAAATTCGGCGATGCGTGTTTCGCCGCGCAAACCGCCGTAGCCGTAGATAACCACGCCAGCCCAGATGATCAGGCTGATGAGGATGGCGCGTTTGGCGCCCACCCAACCGGCCAGTTTGCCCCAAAAGAGGGCGCCGCCAAAAGCGACGAATTGAATCATCAGGATGACGATGGTCAGGGTGCTCTGGTCAATTTCCAGGCCGCCCTGGAGGAGGGGCGCAGCGGCGAAAGTGGAGGAGACAGCGATAACGGTCTGGATGCCGTCGTTGTAGAGGAAGTAGGCGAGCAGGAATTTGAGCGTTTCGGGGAAGTGTTTGATTTCGCGGAAGGTTTTGGCCAGTTGTTTGAAGCCCACGCTGATGTAGGTCTCGCCGGGGGGTAACTGGCGCACGGCATGGCGTGGGCGCAGGCGTGACCAGGTGATGAAGGAAAATCCCAGCCACCACAGGCCAGCAGAGGCCAGATTGATGCGGATGGCCAGGCCGCTGGAGAGGCCAATCTTATCTCGCAACAGGTAGAGTGCCAGGTTGAGCACCAGCAAGAGGCCGCCTCCCAGGTAGCCCATGGCCCAACCGTAGGATGAGACCCGGTCGCGTTGATCTTCGCTGGCGATGTCGGGGAGGTAGGAGTTGTAGAAGACGATGGAGGCGCCAAAGGTAAGGTTGGCGATGATGAAGAGCACGCCTCCCAGCCACCACAGGTTGCCGGTCACGGTGAAGAGCAGGATGGTGGCCACGGCGCCGATGGTAGCGAAGAGTTGCATCATTTGTTTGCGCAGGTGAGAGTAATCGGCGATGGCACCCAGGATGGGCAGGAAGAGAACCTGCATTCCTACCGAGAAGGAAATGCAGTAGGGGAGGAAAGAATCGGGGGCAACGGGAATGCCGAGAAATGAGACCGTGGTTGTGCCGGCGGCCTCGGCGGCGCTGCGGGCCAGCGCGGCGACATAGGGGCCGAGAAAAACGGTGCCAACAGTGGTGCTGAAGGCGGAATTGGCCCAATCGTACATGGCCCAGCCGAAGATTTCTTTTTTGTCGTTGACGGCGGGCCGGGCTGCGATGGTGGCTGTGGTTTCCATGCGTCCTCCTTTGGGGTGGGGAATGGGGTTTTAGATTGCTGCCAGTTAAAACCCAGGTGCAATTATATCGCTACGGGGAAACACATGTCGCACCCATATTTTGGCGGCGCGTAGTAGGAAGGGCGAGATACTCCCAACCGTGGAGTTTTTTCAATGAGCAGCTATTGTGATTATTGCAATACCCGCCCGGAAGATGTGTTCAACAAGACATACCATGATACCCAGTACGGCTTCCCGTTGGTGGATGATGATTTGTTGTTTGAACGACTGGTGTTGGAGATCAATCAAGCCGGGCTTTCGTGGCTTACCATTTTGAAGAAGGCGGAAAACTTCCGCCGCGCTTTCGATGGGTTTAAAATTAAGGGCGCTCATGAGGTAAGTTGTCCGATTTATGCGCTAACGCTCAAGCACAATCCATCCTGGAGTTGGGACAGGTAATCTATGCCACAAATTCTCGCGACTGCGGAGCCGTTTTTCCTGCCGGGCGAGGCGGGAGGGGCGGGCTGTTTGCTGATTCATGGGTTTACTGGCACGCCCAAGGAGATGCGCTGGATGGGGGAGGATTTACAATCGCGCGGTTTGACTTGCCTGGGAGTGCGTCTGAGCGGCCATGCGACTCGTCCACAAGATATGGTCCGCTCTCGTTATATCGATTGGATTGCTTCGGTGGAGGATGGCTATCATCTTTTACGGGGGGCGCTTGGCAGGGGACCTCGGCCAGAGACTCCGCCGATTTTTCTGGTGGGGCTTTCCATGGGGGGCGTGCTTTCCCTGTTGATGTCCACGCGCTTGGCGGTGGCCGGGGTGGTGGCTATTTCTACGCCTTATGCTTTGCCCAGCGAGCCGCCGCCGTGGCTGGTGAAAGGGTTGAGCTGGTTTGTTCCGGCGCTGAAGAAGAGCAAAGGGCCGCCGGGCACGGACTGGTTCGATCAGCAGGCGTGGCGCGAGCATGTTTCTTACCCGAAAAACCCAACGCGTTCCATCGCTGAGTTGGAACAGCTCCTGGCCGAAATGCGCGCTGCCTTGCCGCAGGTGCGGCTGCCGGTGCTTTTGATCCATTCGCGAGATGATCGTTATGTGTTGCCGGAAAACATGGAGCGTATTTACGCCGCGTTGGGCGCGTCAGTGAAGGAGATGCTTTGGGTAACGGGTGCCGGCCACATCGTCACGCGTGAACCGCCGCGCCAGCAGGTTTTTGAGGCAGCATTTCAGTTTATTCGACGCATCGAGGCAGGAAAATGAATCCGAATCTGATCTTTCTCTCTTTGGCTTTGTTTACCTGGGGAATCGGGGAGGGGATGTTCTGGTATTTTCAGCCGATTTACCTGGAGCAGCTGGGGGCGAACCCGGTGACGATTGGGACGATTTTGGGCGCTTCCGGGCTGGCGATGATGATTGCGCATATCCCCGCCGGGCATCTTTCGGATCGCATCGGGCGGCGACCGTTGTTGATTGCTGCCTGGTCGTGCGGGGTGGTGGCGGCGTGGATGATGGCGCTGGCGCGCAGCCTGCCTCTGTTTGTGGCAGGCTTGCTGCTTTATGGTTTTACGGCTTTTGTGGCCTCGCCGCTGAACAGTTATGTGACCGCGGCACGGGGGAACTGGTCGGTGGGGCGGGCGCTGACGTTGATTTCGGCAACATTCAACCTGGGGGCGGTGCTGGGACCAATCAGCGGGGGCTGGCTGGGGACGCGTTTTGGTTTGCGTCCGGTGTATGCCGTAGCGGCTTCGCTGTTCGTGCTCTCTACCTTGCTGGTGCTTTTGATCCGCCCACAGCCGCGCGATGGTCATGACCCCGAATCTCCGCATTCCAGTCTGTTTACCAATCGCGCTTATTGGCAGTTTTTAGCGGTAGTGTTCGTGGTGATGTTTGTGCTATATTTGCCGCAGCCGCTTACGCCCAATTTCCTGCGGAATGTGCGCGGGCTTTCGCTTACTCAAATTGGCTTACTGGGTACGCTGGGGATGTTGGGGAACGCGTTGCTGGTGATGGCGTTGGGGGCGTTGTTTTCGGCGCGGACGGGATTTTTGGTGGCGCAGGCGCTGGTGGGGTTCTTTGCGGTGTTAATTTGGAAGGGGACGGGGATGCCGGTGTATGGGTTGGCGTATTTTCTGTTGGGCGGGTTTCGAGCGGCTCGTCCGCTGGCGGCGGCGCAGGTGCGTGCCCTGGTTCATCCGGCGCAGATGGGGCTGGCGTTTGGGGTGAACGAGACGCTGGGAGCGCTGGCTTTGATGCTTGCGCCGGTGGCGGCTGGATTTTTGTATGACCGCTCGCCCGAGATGGTGTATCCGATCAGCCTGGTGGCTATTTTCGCGGTGTTGATTCTCTCGGCGATTTGGGCGCCTCGTGCCGGAATGGAGGGTTGATGCCATGCTTACGGTTGTTACTTTCACTTTGGGCCCGGTCCAGACCAATTCTTATCTGCTGGCCGATCCGCAGAGCCGGGTGGCGGCGGTGATTGATCCTGCTTGGGATGGGCATATGATCCTGGAGGAGGCTCAACGGCGCGGCTGGCGGATTGCGCATTTGTGGTACACCCATGCACACTTTGACCACATCGGCGGGGCGGGTGCTATTGCTGATGCGCTCAATCCGCTGCCCCTGGTGGCGTTGCATCCGCTGGATCATCCACTTTGGCAGGCGGAGGGAGGGGCTTCGGCCTTCGGGATGCGCATCGATCCTGGCCCTGAGCCGACGGTTGAGCTGTCGCACGGTCAGGTGTTGCGGCTGGGAGAGACCGAATTTGAGGTGCGGCACACGCCAGGACACACGCCAGGACATTGCGTCTTCTACGTTGCGGCGGAGAAGGTGTGTTTTTGCGGTGACCTGATTTTCATGGGGGCGGTTGGACGCACCGATTTGCCCGGTGGCGATTGGGCCTCGCTGGAGAGGAGCATCCGTGAGCAAATTTACACGCTGCCGGAGGAAACTCGCTTGCTTTCGGGCCATGGCCCGGAGACGACGGTGGGGGAGGAGAAACGGTTTAATCCGTTTGTGGCGGGATAATCTGATTAGAAGGGTGCAAAAACAGGCGGCGGGGGAAGCCGTCGCCTGAGATGCGCTTTCTCGAAACCGAATCCGCTATCGGCGGGGGTGGATGCGGTCGAAGTTGGCAATTTCCTGCCGCATCACTTCGACGGGGAAGTCCATGCCATGAGCGGGGTAGACGCGTTTTATCCGCAGCGGCAGGATTTTCTTCCAGCTTTCGACGATCATACGATGTCTTCGGCGAGGATGGGAAGCCCCGGCGTGAGGCGCAGGTACCAGTCGTTCATTGCCATGTCGCCGACGAAGGCTTCGCCTGTTTCGAGCAGGATGCTGACGTGCCCCATCGAGTGACCGGGGGTGTACACGACTTTGCCGGGGATGCCGTATTCGGCGAGCGACATGCCTTCGTCGCCGAGGACGAGGTCGGCTTTGACGGAGGGGAGTTGGGGATGGAGCAGGGTTTTGGCGAGGGCGCTCATGGCGCGCCCATAGGCGTTGACGCCGGGGGGAAAGGGCGGCGCTCCGCTCTCGACCCAGGGCTGGTCGCGGTGATGGACGGCGACTTTTGCGCCTGTGAGTTACTGGATGGGGTGCAGGGCGCCGATGTGGTCCCAGTGGGCGTGGGTGAGCAGGATGAGGGAGATTTCCTTTGGGTCGAGGCGCAGGCGGTCCATGCCGCGCAGGAAGGCACATATGCCGCCCTGTTTCCAGGGTAGAAAAGCAGGCTCTCCCAAGCATTGCACGTTGCAAACAAAGATGACCTGCTGTCTTATTGCAGATCCGTTTTACAAGCACCCACAGGTACAGGGCCTATCTTCCCTCCACCACCTGCACTTTTTCATCTGTCAACCCATAGTGACGGTCTCCAGCCATAACCAAAAAGAAAGTAGCCTGGGTCACCCCTCCACCGCGCTGCGATTTGGGCTGGACGAGGAACTCCCAGCCAGGCAAACGCAGTACCGGCTTGACGAATTTCTCCTCGGTCTGGGCTTTGTTCCAGGTTGACCCGAACTGACGGGCTTTGGCGTAGAGCACCCGCATCTGCTCCAGGACCGGCAATGGAGCATCGCTCCACTCCGGCAGGTCGGGCAGACGCAGGTCGAGAAAATGCTGAGAAAAGAGCGTTTTGTTGGACATAGGCAAAACTCCGCGCCGCCATTGTGACTTTAGTATACATGAGAAGGACAGAATTGCGAATGTAAGCCAGGCTTTCAGCACTCTCTCTTCCCCGCCGCCCTGCGCCTGCTCAAATACCAGGATGACTCCGAAGTGATCGAGAAGATTGTGTTGTAAAATGAAAATCCTCCCACCACTTTCGCCGGGAGGATTTCTTCTTCCTGCCTCTTGTCTGACTATCCGACACTACTTCGCATACTCCGTGGTGCGGGTCTCACGGATGACTGTGACCCGGATCTGGCCGGGGTATTGCATCGTCTCTTCGATCTTCTTGGCGATGTCGCGGGCCAGGCGAGCGGAGGCCAGGTCGTCGATCTCCTCTGGCCGCACAATGACCCGCACCTCGCGGCCGGCCTGAATGGCGAAGGCCTGTTGTACACCCTCAAAGGATTGCGAGAGCTCCTCCAGCGACTTGATGCGCTTGATGTAGGCTTCTAAATCCTCGCGACGAGCGCCAGGGCGCGCTCCGGAGATCGCATCCGCGGCCTCGGCAATGACTGCTTCCACCGATTCCTGCTCCACCTCGTGGTGGTGGGAGGCAATGGCGTTGACCACAATCGGGTGCACGCCATAGCGCTTGCAAAATTCGGCGCCCAACATGGCGTGCGTGCCTTCCTGGTTGTGATCCATTGCCTTGCCGATGTCGTGCAAAAAACCGCTCATCTTGGCCAGCTCCACATTGGCGCCAATCTCCGCAGCCAGAATGCCGGCCAGCTTGGCCACTTCCACTGCGTGCGCCAGCTGATTCTGACCATACGAAGTGCGGAATTTCAGGCGTCCCATCATCCGCAACACTTCGGGATGCAAACCGGCGATGCCGGCATCAAACGCCGCCTGCTCGCCAGCCTCGTTGATGATCTTTTCCACGGCTTTGGTCTCATCTTCCACAATCTTCTCGATGTGCGCCGGATGAATACGCCCGTCCAGAATCAGGCGATTCAGCGCGCGCCGCCCAATCTCGCGGCGGACCGAATCAAAACAGGATATGGTCACTGCTTCCGGCGTATCGTCCACGATCACATCCACGCCGGCGGCCTGCTCAAACGCCTTGATATTGCGCCCATTCCGGCCCACGATGCGCCCCTTCATCTCCTCATTGGGCAACGGAACGACCGCCGTGGTCACCTCGGCCACATGCTCCGAAGCCACTCGTTGGATAGCATCGGCGATCAACTTGCGGGCGCGTTTCTCGCCTTCTTCGCGCGCTTCCGCCTCGATCTGGCGGATGATGCGAGCCATGTCGCTGCGGGCCTCTTTCTCCACCGCGGCGAAGAGCTCCTTGCGCGCCTCCTCTTGCGTCATTTG
>JBMFPJ010000038.1:0-9931 GCA_049969175.1 Anaerolineae bacterium
ATATTTTGACCAGCGGCCCCTTGACCAGCTTTTGGGGATGGAAGGGAATGATGTGAGAGAGATAGATTATTATAATGATCAGACTGGTGAATGGTATGCGTATTTTGCTGGAGCCATTAATGATGTTTTTCCCCTATTAAAACAGAACGATTCAATAAAAGAAACAACAGGTTATAGTGTTCCTATTGCTCCTAATATTCAACAAATTCTTTTTGGACTGGGATTTTGAACAAAAGAAACAATGATACGAATCTGCGAATGAAAACAATGATACGAATATGCGAATGAATGCGAATTCTGCGAATATGCGAATATATTTTTGGATATTTGATATTTGATATTGTATATTGGATATTGGTGGATATTGGGGAAAATGAAAACTGCGAACTTATTTGCTGGTTGCAAATTCCAAAATTCCTTTGTATTCTTTTTATATGAGATGGTTTTTCAAGGGTATTTTATTCATATTGGTCTTATATGTCCTATTAGTCTTATTTGCTCCTTCGGTAAAAGCAGCTGTCTGTGGTAGTTGTACTGCAGGTAATTGTTGTGGTTTTAACTGCTTTTATGAATATTATCCTGACAATGCCTCATGTAGTGGAAGCCCTCAATATGGATGTGATTGTGTTTGTCAGCCTCGGCCACCAACCAACACACCTAAACCAACCGACACACCAGCCCCAACAAGAGCAGGTGGCGGCAGCCCGACGGATACGCCAAAGCCAAAATATACACCTCATCCTAGTCTCCTTCCCACCACTGCCATACCTTCTCCTTATTGGGAACGATGCGGCTCTGGCTGGTGCGGCAATGGTTATTATTGCTGTCAAAATCTTGATGGCTCAAAGGCTTGTTGTCCAGTTGGCACACCCCCACCAGGCGGCGGCGTCGGCGGCCCAACAGCAACTTCTTATTTGCGCGTGCGGCTTTTTAACCCGCAGATGACACCGGTGGTTATCCAGGGCGTCAACCTGTGTAAAGCCAACTGCACCAATAAGCCTTGTTATGACCTTTATTGTAAAAGCAATCTTAACTTCTATGACTTTCCCCGCGCCGGCGCCCATCAAGGCGGCGCACTACAATATGATAGCAGATACTTAAAAGTCTTGGGCATTACTCCCTATCAAAACGGCAATCTCTCCAGTGTCAAATCATATCCAGACTGTCGCGGCGCCAATGACATCAAAGACTGTGCGACTTGGAGAGAAGGCATCTCAACCGGCGGCCGGGTACTGGGCTACATTGTGGTCACTCCCACTCCTTTTTTGCGCGTGGAACTTTTCAACCCGCAATTAACCCCTTTTTCAATACCTCGCATTTGCGTTACCCTCACTCCAACCCCCACTTTTTTATTCACTCCTACTCCTACTCCTTGCGGTGGCAAAGGCGGGCTTATAGGTGATTGTCCGATCATTTCAACAACCTCTAAACCAACAGAGCCTTGGCCATGGGGAAATCTTTATTGCGATGCAGCATTCTATCTTTATAAAGTCAACTGCGCGACCGCTCCCTGCTCAAACGTTGAAAGATGTAATGTGCTTGGTGGCGGAATTGATCATTGTGATTTTCCCGGCGCTGATGCTAATCAAGGCGGCGCGATGGTATCTAGCCAATACAAGAAAGATTATTTGACAGATTACTTGATAGTTTTGGGCATTACTCCCTATCAAGACGACAATCTCTCCAGTGTTAAATCCTATCCAGGCTGCCGCGGCGACTCCAACTTCAAAAACTGCGCCGCCTGGTCAACTGGCATCTCAACCGGCAGCCGGGTGCTGCGCTATATCGTCGTCACCAACACCCCAACACCAATACCCAATCCCAACTGGGCAAAACTCAAAAACACCTCCTTTTACACCAACAAAGACCTGAATAACCCCCTGCCAGCCACAGTCGCCGCCTATGATGCCGATGATGACGGCACCCGTCACTTCCTGATCGCCAGCCCCGCCTCTGACCCAGGTTTGGTCGCCGCCGCCTCCATCTATCTCAACAGCGCCCCGGCGCCGTAGGGCAAGTCACTGACTTGCCCCAACCAACCCGCCGCCAATGCGGGCAAACCCTCCGCGTAGCGCGGAATTTATTCTGCAAGCGAAAGCGACATGAATGTCGCCCTACGAAATTCGCGGCTGTAGCGCGAAATTCATTCCGCAAACGAAGGCGACATAAATGTCGCCCTACGAAATTCGCGGCTGTAGCGCGAAATTCATTCCGCAAACGAAGGCGACATAAATGTCGCCCTACGAAATCTTCGTTCATTCGTGCAAATTCGCGGATGGTGCTGTTTTACCTGGACAGTCTGGAAAGGCTGTTCCACGGAGGGCAAGCCTGGCTGTTTCCTGGCAGGTCGCCTCGAACAACCCCGCCGCCAGAGACTGATCTGGATCCTTTGGCTTCCTCCTTATCCCGGCTTGACGTTAAAACCCTAATTCTTTCAGGCTTTCATCGTGGCTGCGCCTGGCTGCGGGGCCGATCTCTTTGTAAAAAGCCTCGTCGTAGCGGCGGGAGCGAACCGGCAAGGGCATGGGCACTCCCCAACCCAGCAGCAAGACCTCCTCTTTCGGTTGGAGACGCGCCAGCATCCCGCGTAGGGCCTCCCGTCCGGCCAGACCCGAAAGCACGGCGTGAATATCGTCCTCGTCGCCCAACCAGCCGGAGACACGCGTCCCCAGCTGAGACATCACCTCGTCGTAAATTTGTGAGGGGCGTTGATCCACTACCAGCAAGGTGACGTAATATTTTCGCAATTCGCGGGCAATGGTGGAGAAGGTGGTTTGTGCAGCGATCTCGCGGTTGAGCAGTTTGTGGGCCTCTTCGAGCACAATCACCAGCGGACGCGGTTCGGCTTTGCCGTGTGTGCGGAAGCCGTTGGTCTTCTGTTCCCATGCGGAGCGGATTTTGCGCGTCAACAGGTTGGAGACGAACAGATAGTCCAGGTCTTTGTCGTAGTCGCCAAAAGAGAGCACTACGTGCCGGCCTATTTCTAGCAATTGGATAACCTGGGCGACCGAATCGCTGGCGGGCTGTTCCACGATGTAGGGCTTAGTGAATAGCTGACGTAATTTGTCGTGCAGGCCCTCCGCGGCCATCACGTTGACGCCGTTTTCGTTGGCCCAGGCTGCTACGCTTTCGGGATGGGGAACTTTTTTGATTTTGCCGCGTTCGTCCTCGACCTCGATTTCCTGGCGATTCATCTGGCGGAATTGCCGAAACCAGTCCTGATGGAAGGAAGTGTATAAGGCATTCAAAACCGTGGGGGCGGTTTCGCGCAGGTTCAGCTCGCGCGTTAACATTTCGATATCCGCGGGGGTAATGTCTGCCATGCCGATTTCCAGGTTGAAATCTACTTGCTGGCCGCGGATGGTCGTCCCCGCGCCCAGCCCCACACATTGGACTAGCGTTGGGAAGAGGCTCTTCAGCCCTTTGACGGCTTTTTTTGTGTCGGAGGCCACGTCGTCGAAGCCGTATTCGTTGTGCATATCCAGCACCAGCACTGAGGCGTGATCGTATTTGATCAGGCCAGCCAGTAGCAAGCGCGTGAGGAACGATTTGCCCGAGCCGGTTGCCCCGAAGATGCCGGAGGAACGCTGGACGAACTTGTCCAGGTTGATGCAAATGGGGTGTCCCTGCTCACGGGTGTAGCCGATGACGAAATTCCCATTTTCGGCCGGGGCGCCGAAGATTTCGGCGATGTCGCCCGGATCGGCGAGGAAAACGGGGGCATGATGTGGCGGCATGTTCTTGACGGGTAGGATGCGCGGCTCGTCTTTCAGGCTGGTGCGCCAGCTCTGGTATTCAGCAGAAGCCTCGTCTGGTCCAACTTCCAGCATGAGTTGGGGCAGCACTTCCAGGTTGGCGTAGAGGGTTTGTCCGTGTAGTGCTTTCGAGATGTGTTCCGGGAAGCGCCCCTCCATTTGCTCATCGGCAAAGCGCGGATCGGTGGCGCCGAGCTGAATATCGGTGACGATGCCGTAATAATTCCAGTTGCCGCTGTGAATGACGACGAAGGCGCCCTCTTGAATCTCCTGAGGGGAGACGGTGAGCCGCACGCGGAAATTTTCTTTCAGCCCGCCGCCGACCAAATAGCCAATTTGTGTTCTTTGGATTTGCATAGTACCTCTGTGCAGAATGAGCGTATCCGCTTGCCCGACTAATCCACCACATCACTGAGGGCGCTCAAGACGCTGATCAGGGTGGGGTAGTCGTCGCGCAGCAGGGTGATGACTTCTTGCGTGGCTTTTTCTTTCCATACCTGGCTGTTTTTGCCGTGTGCCTGGCTGGCTTGCTGAAGATGGGCGGCGATGATCTCGCCAATGGCAAGCTCTTTGGCGTTCAGAATGTGGCGAAGATAACCGAGACGCACGGTGAAACGTGCTATCTCCTGATCGGAACACAGGTAAATCGCATCCAGGCTGAGCGGAGGGCGAGGTGGCAGCAGATGGCGAATCTGGCCATCTTGCTCGTAGCCTACTGCCAGGACGGACATTTCCACCGGCACAATGCGGTTGATCCGATTGTCGTTCATCACTGCGGTGGAGATGTTTTCTGAAGTCACCAGTTGACGAACCAGGCCGTCATCGTCAATGTGAATGTCGTAAATCAGGCCGTAGATTTTGTATTGCCCATCACCTTCAGGTTGGGCCATCACCAGTGCCCCGAAGGAGGGGACAGTCAATTGGGAGACGCGGCAACCGGCTACGAATCCACCGGTCCCGGCCCGCAGGAGACGACCGATTTCAATTGCTGTCATTTGCCATACCTCTTTTTCCCGCTTTCCAGCGAATCTTTTCCGCTTTGTTTGTAGGAGGGATCATCAGGTTCCTCTCCCTGTTTGCGCATTTCCATCCAGAGCAATTGTTCGATTTGTTGCTTTTCTTCGTGCCGGACGAGGGCGATTTCGTGGGCGCGATTGAGCAGGTAGGGATAGGGCTTGCTGCTCATTAATTTGCATTGTGCGAGTAAGATGCTGTGCAGAATATCCAGTTTGCTTTTGTCCTCTGCTACCCATTTGGGGATTTCCACGCGGACGGGCCAGGGGTGAACCTCGCTGCCGACGTTGAGATAGAAGAAATGCAGTTCAAGAACGCCGCTGTAGTTCTTTTCGGAGCTGGATTGGAGTTTGAACACTGCCGAGCGATGACCGGCAGGAAGCAGGGGCTTTTCTCTTTCGCCGAACAGCCAGCGATCGCTCACCCCGAGTAAGGGGTGGAATTCGCGAATGTGGCCCAGCGACTCTGCATCGGCAGCGGCAATTTCTAGCAGACGGATGACCAGGTCGGCGGAGGGCTTGTCCACGTAGCCGGCGGTGATTACGCCGCGAGTTTGCAGCCGGGAGAGAATGGTTTTGTATTTTTCCAGAAATTCGGCATAAGAACGGGCATCTTCGCCTTGCGCGCCCCACAATTCAAGGGGGCCATCTGTAAAGGTGACGACCGGGCCATGGATGTTTTTGGCCAGCTCTTCCAGTTTCTGGCGCTCGGCCAGATCGCGTCGCAAGGCGACCATGCCTTCCGAAAGCGGGGCGCCATTGAGCAGTAATTCTTCGCCGTAGAGCAAGGCGCTTTCGGTGAAGATTTGCGGGGCATCTGGCGCATCGTGTTTCATCAGGATGGCACCGACGTTGATCAACCCAAACTGGACGGCGGCATGACGATCGGGGTTGATTTGAGATCCATCCGCAGCGATGACCGTCGCTTCGATAACGGGAGCCGGCGCGGGGTAGTGCGCATCGAGTGGCTCCTTTAACGGGACGGCGCATCGCAGGGTGGGATCGGCCTGTTTGGCGGCGTCCACTTTGGCGCGCAGCGCATCCACATTGTGCGCCCATTCGGCCAGCAGTTGACGGGCTTTTTGGCGGCGTTCTTCCATCGTTTTCTTGCGCTGCCGCGTTCCCTGGCCGATCTCTTGAATTTTTTGGTAAACGCTCAGAAAGTCAATGGGCATGGCGTCCTTTAGAACATTTGTGCATGTATTGTAGCGGGAATTGCTCCAAAACACAAGGCGGGAACTTTTTTTGCTGGTTTTCGTCTCATCTATGCTACAAAATTTACTGAGGAGTTGAAGTATGAAAACCCGTTCGTTTCTCTTGATGGCCTTTCTGGTGTTGGCTCTGGCGGCGAGCGCTTGTGCGCCGACGGCTCAGGGTGCCGTCGGGCAGACCGCGACCCGTACTGTGGTGGTGAGCGGTACCGGCACAGTGACGTTGCAACCGGACATTGCCTATATTTACATCGGCGTCCATACTGAAAAGGAATCCCCTTCGCAGTCGGTGGCTGAGAACAATGCCCAGACTCAGCGCGTGATTGACGCGCTTAAAGAAATGGGCGTGGCGGCCAGTGATATTCGCACCTCCAACTTTAGCATCTGGCCCGTTGACAAATACGATCCGGCTACTGGCCAGCCTTCTGGCTTGAAGATGTATGCTGTAGATAACACTGTGTATGTGACGGTGCGTGACCTGAACAAGTTGGGCAGTCTGCTCGACCGGGTGATCACGGCTGGCGCGAACACGGTCAATAGCATTCAGTTTGATGTGGCCAACAAGGATGAGGTGCTCAAACAGGCACGTGCCGATGCAGTGAAGAACGCCAAAGCCCAGGCACAGGAACTGGCCGATGCCGCTGGCGTGCAATTGGGTGCGCTGCAATCCATCAGCTATGCGGATAATCCTATCTTCCCCATTTTTGATGGGCGTGGCGCAGGTGGCGCTGCTGCTCAGGCGACAGTGCCGATCCAGCCCGGGCAGATGACCCTCTCGGTCACGGTCACCCTGACCTACGAAATCAAATAAGCGCTTCGTCGCCAGACCTCGAACCCGCTCCCGTTATGGAGGCGGGTTCTTTGCTTTGAGAAGGGAGGGGTGGAACGGGTATAATCCTGATGTCGCTGTTTTCCCCCATTCTTTTTCTCGAGGTTTCCTATGCTCAAAGTTGGTTATATCGGTTTGGGTCTGATGGGCAAGGCCATTGCGCGCAATCTCCTCAAAGCGGGGTTTCCCCTGGTGGTTCACAACCGTTCGCGCCCGGCGGTAGATGAGCTGGTGGCGGAGGGCGCCCAGGCGGCCACCTCACCTGCGGAAGTGGCGGCGCAGGTGGATGTGGTCTTTACCAATTTGCCGGATACGCCTGATGTGGAGAAGGTAGCGCTGGGCGAAAAGGGAATCATCCACGGGGCGCACGAGGGTTTGATTTTTGTGGATAACTCCACCATTAAACCGGCCGCGGCGCGCCGCATTGCCGCCGAACTGGCTCAACATGGCGTATTGGCTTTAGATGCACCGGTTTCGGGCGGAGATATTGGCGCTCGCCATGCCACCCTCACCATTATGGTGGGCGGGCCAGCCGAAGCGCTGGAGAAAGTCATGCCGGTTTTCCTGGCGATGGGCAAAACGGTCACCCACGTGGGGGAGGCCGGTGCTGGCCAGGTGGCCAAGGCTGCCAACCAGATCATGGTCGCGGCGCAAATGGTGGCCATGGCCGAATTGCTGATCTTCTCCAAAAAAGCCGGCGTAGATCCGCGCAAAGTGGTAGAGGCGATTAAGGGCGGCGCGGCCCAATGCTGGACGCTCGACGTCAAGCCGCCGCGCCTGTTTGAGGGCAAGCGCAATCCAGGATTCAAAGCCTACATGATGGAAAAAGATTTGGGCATCATCCTGGAAACCGCCCGTGAGTATGGTGTACCCTTACCCTCTGCCGCCGTGGATTCTCAGCTTTTCAATGCCATGCTGGAAATGGGCATGGCCGAGCTGGATAACTCGGCGGTCATCGGGGTTATCGAAAAACTGGCCGGGACAGAACTTCTTTAGGGAGAAACGCCATGCTGAGCGCACGCGCGACATCCCTCTGGCAAAACACTCGCGATTTTTTGTTGATTGCCCTGGGTACCCTGGCGCAGGCAGTTGGCCTGCGTCTGTTTTTTGTCCCTGCTGACCTGGCTTCGGGCGGAGTGAGCGGCATTGCTCAATTGATTAATCACTTCACCGGTTGGCCAATCGGCTTGATGGTGTTCCTCGGCAATCTGCCGCTCTTTCTGCTCGGCTGGCGTTTTTTGGGCGGACCGCGCTTTGTGGTGCGTACGTTCTTTGCCGTACTCACTTACTCCTTTTTTACCGATGTTCTCCTCTGGCTACCATACTTTCCTCCCCACGGGCTGACCGATGATCTGGTGCTCAACTCGCTTTACGGCGCAGTGATCAGTGGCGTGGGCTATGGCCTGGTCTATCGCGGTCAAGGCACCAGCGGTGGCTCGGATATTCTGGCGCGCATCCTCAATCACTGGCGCAGCATTTCCATGTCACAAAGCTATCTCGTGGTCGATTCAGCGGTCATCCTGGCGGCTGGCTTTATTTTTGGCTGGAAGCAAGCCCTTTATGCCATCATTGCCCTCTATGTCAGCGGCCTAGTAGCCGAAACTACGCTGGAAGGCTCCGGCACTGTCCGCACTGCACTCATCATCACCGATCAGCCTGAACGCATTTCTCGCCGTATCTTAGATGAAATGCAACGCGGCGTGACCCTGCTTGAAGGCAAAGGAGGATACACCGGCGCTCAGCGCCTGGTGCTTTATGTGGTGTTGACCCGTTCGGAGGTTTCTATCTTGAAAGCCATTGTGCGCGAGATAGATCCGCGCGCGTTCATCGTCATTGGCCAGGCACACGAGGCCCTCGGCGAGGGATTCCGCCCGCTCAAACCGGCTACCTGAATTGCCAGATCACCCCGGCGATCAGCGCCATTTGTCCGGCATGATAGAGTAGATTATTGAGGATCTGCCCGTTTTTAATGGGCGAAACAAAGCGATT
Source organism: Anaerolineae bacterium (assembly GCA_049969175.1). Taxonomy (GTDB): domain Bacteria; phylum Chloroflexota; class Anaerolineae; order Anaerolineales; family Villigracilaceae; genus DAOUAN01. The sequence goes on from JBMFPJ010000038.1 coordinate 8,798, forward strand.
CCACGCCAGCACCACATCTGAAAAATAAAAGAGCGCCGCTCCCCCAGCCACCAGCGAAGCCGCGCCGGCCTGCCAGGAAATGTCCATCAATTTGAGCATGGCGGAAAGCAACATCAAAGAAATGACCAGCCCATACACCGCAATCGGTATGCGCAAAGCGCCCTTCCCCTGCTTCTCTACTGCCTGGATCACCCGCCGCAACAGGCGGGCGCTACCGACCCCCACTATCACTGCCAGGAATATCCCCCATCCCGAAAAGATGGACGCAGGCGTATTGAACCCCACGATATAGGCAACATGCGCCAGCAAAAACGCCAGCAGCCCGCTCAAAAATCCTCGCTCTGGCCAGAGCAAGAACACATCCCCGGCCAGCGAAAAGAGCAGGCCGGCGGCGAACCACTGCGGAATCCCACCCAGCCCCACACTGCTCCACAACCAGGCAAGGAGCGCCACCATCACCCCTGGCTTGGCAAAGAACCTCACCGTCCGCCAGCCATGCTGCGCCGCCCACGCCTGCAAAAGAGCCAGCACCACACTCAGCCCAAACCACATCAACTCACCTCTTTTGCTTAATTCGATACTCCAGACGGCGCAGCCATTCGGGGTGATCACGCCAGCCCTTGAGCACCTTCACCCGCAATTCCAGAAAAACCTTGCGCCCGCTCATTGCCTCGATCTCCTGGCGGGCGGTCGTGCCGATCTGCTTGAGCATTTTGCCCCCCTCGCCAATCACAATTCCCTTGTGCGATTCGCGTTCCACAAACACCGTCGCCGCAATGTAGGCTGCCCCGTTTTCGCGCTCTTTGAACTCGTCAATGCGCACGGCAATTCCGTGCGGCACTTCCTCGCGCAAATGCAAAAGTGTCGCTTCGCGAATGAGCTCAGCGGCGATCTCGCGCTCATACATATCTGTAATTTGCTCTTCGTCAAACTCAGGCGGGCGGATGGGAAGATGACGGAGCAAGGTTTCCAGCAATTCCTGACGCCCATCCCCGCGCGTCGCTGAGAGCGGAATCACGGCGGTTCCTGCCGGGAGCAAGGCCTGATACGCTGCGAGGCGCGTTTCCACCGCCCCGGCGGGGATCCGGTCTATTTTGTTCGCGGCCAGCTCGAGCGGAGTCTGAACCGAGAGAG
>JBMFPJ010000039.1:0-9808 GCA_049969175.1 Anaerolineae bacterium
CAACGCCAGGCCTACCGCCACTTCCGCTGCAGCCACCGCAATGACGAAAAAGACAAAGATCTGGCCGCTAAAGCTCTCGGAAGCGCGCGAGAAGGCGACAAAAGCCAGGTTGGCCGAATTAAGCATCAATTCGACCGACATGAAAATGACCAGCGGGTTGCGGCGGACCAGCACACCCAGCGCCCCAATCGTGAACAAAATTGCGGAAAGGATAATGTAATGCGTAACCGGCAACATTTCCGTTTTGCAGAGGGCGCATTCGGCGCTATCTCTGCTCTCCTTTCTCTTTCTTGGTCAAAACAATGGCGCCCACCATCGCGACCAGCAACAAAATTGAGGTTACCTCGAAGGGAAGCAGAAATTCATTGAACAGGTTCATCCCCAATTGGCGAATAGCATCCATGGTGTTCAAACTGGCATCAGGTTGAGCGACCATTAAAGCCAGGCGAGCGCGAGAAAGCAACAGATAGGCCATCTCACCGGCCAGTAAAAGGCTCAAACCACTGGCCAGCCATTTTTGCCAGGGCAATGCCTTGCCCGGGGGCAGGGTTTCAGTGCCCAGCAGCATGATGACAAACAGGAACAACACCATGATCGCGCCCGCATAGACCGTCACCTGAGCCATTGCGATGAAAGGAGCGCCCAAAAAAAGATAAAACACAGCCACCGTTGCAAAATTCAGCACCAGGAAGAGCGCCGAATACACCGCGTTGCGGCTGAACAACATACCGAGCGCAGTGGCCACAGCGATCAGGGCAAGAATGAGAAAGAGAATCAGATCAGTGCTCATGGCTCTCCATAATCAATCTGTTGGGTCTTGCATTTCAGGCACCGAACGCGTGTACACGCCTGGCTCCACCTTGCGCGGCGTAGTCATATCCGGGGAGGGTACCGGCTCCAGCAGCATTTCTTTGGTGTAAATGGCCTGACGGCGATCGGTGAATGTCAATTCGTAGTTGTCCCCCAGGACAATCGCCTCCGTGGGACAGGCATCCTCGCAAAAGCCGCAGAAAATGCAACGGAGCATGTTGATTTCGTAAGTAGAAGCGTAGCGCTCGCCGGGTGAAAAACGCATCTCATCGGTGTTCTCAGCCGCCTCGACAAAAATCGCATCCGCCGGGCAGGCTGCTGCACACAACGAACAACCGATGCACTTCTCCAGGCCATTCTCATAACGCTTCAACACGTGACGTCCGCGGAAGCGCGGTCGTACCGGTCGTTTTTCTTCAGGATATTGAATCGTGACCGGCCGTTCAAACATGGACTTGAGCGTAGTGCTCAGCCCACGAGCGATTTCGACAAAAGGATCAAGCACGCTCATACAATTTTCTCCTCAATGTGCGATCTATCATCATCACCGCCACCGCCCCTGCCGCTAAAGAGAGCACCGGCACAAGCACCAGATACCTAAGATTGTTGAGCTCCTGCGCCAATAAAATGCCCACGGCGGTGATGAAGACCACCACTAAAGAAAGGGGCAAAAGCACCTTCCAGCCAAATGCCATCAGCCGGTCATAGCGAATGCGCGGCAGGGTAGCCCGCACCCAAATCATGCCAAACAGCAAGATGACAATTTTGATGAACATATAAATCATTCCCAGCCAGGGGTAGCGACTCACCCCCGGACCGAGATAACCACCGAAAAAGAGCGTCGCGGCGATCGCCGAAACGACAATCATCTTCTGATATTCGGCCATGAAAAACAAAGCGAATTTCATCCCCGAATACTCGGAGTGATAACCAGCGGTCAATTCCTGTTCGGCCTCCGGCATATCGAACGGAGCGCGGTTGACTTCCGCCAGAGTCGCGATCAGAAAGATCGCCGCACCCACCGGCTGCAAGAAGACAAACCAGATCGAACGCTGCGCCTCCACAATATCTAACATGCGCATCGAATTTGCCAGCAAAATGGCCGTCACAAACGAAAGTCCCAACGCCAGCTCATACGAAATCATCTGCGCCGAGGAACGCATCCCGCCCAGCATGGCATACTTGTTGTTGCTCGACCAACCCGCCAGCACAATACCATACACCGCAATCGAGGCCACCGACATAAGATACAACACGCCCACATTGAGGTCAGCAATATACGGCGTGATCACCCGCCCAAACAGCACCAACGGCGGGTTGACTGGCCCCCACGGAATGACTGCGGCAATCACAATCGAGGGCACCACAGTCACCACCGGCGCCAGGAAAAAGACTACCTTATAAGCCTTTGCGGGGGTCAGTTCCTCTTTGAAAATCAATTTGATCGCATCGGCAATCGGCTGAAGCAACCCCTGCGGACCGGCACGATTTGGCCCAATGCGCACCTGAATCCGCGCCAAGGCACGACGCTCATAAAGCGTCAGATAGGCAAAGCCGGTCAAAAGCGCCAGCGTTAACACCAACGCCTTGATCGTCCAGATAAGCAGCAGCATCCAATCCATAATCACTTCACCTTTGCCACAACAGGCTCGCGGATGGCCAGACCCATACTGCGCGGCACCAGCATCACACCCGCCGAAACTGACTCATCCAGGCGGACAACCGCCTCACCGCTCACCCCATTCAAGCTGACCGTCACCCGCTGACCAGCCTGCACGCCTAACCGTTTAGCCGCCTCAGGATGCAGAGAAACTGTCGGTTCACCGATATGGGCTTTGAGCAATTCCGAAGGAAGAACCGTCAGACCGCGATCGTACAACTTCGTGACCGGCACCGCCAGAAGTTCATTCTCTGCCGGGCGCAGCCCCGCTTCGCGCCAGATCTCGGGGATGGTGACCGTTTCAACAGGCTGCGCGGCCGCCGACAGGGTCACCCCCAACCCTTGCGTGTTCTCATACGTTGTGCCCCCGTAATACAAATCGCGACGTCCCAAGATGGGCCACTGCTCTTTGACTTCTGCCAACCGGGCGTAATTCAAACCAGCAAAATGCTTCACCTTCGCCGCGATCTGGTCAAACGCCTGTTGCGCCGAATCGGCCACCAGGTTCAAGCCGAGGCGATTGCCAATGGCCGCGACGATGGCAAAATCGGGGCGTGATTCGCCTTTGGGCGGCACCGCCGCATAGAAACGTTGCACCCGCCGCTCGCCCGAAGTGAACGTCCCTTCGCGTTCGCTGAACGCCTGAGCCGGCAAAACCACGTCCGCCAAGCGGCTGGTTATCGTCTCTTGAATATCCTGCACTACGACGAAAGCCGCATCCTTCAACGCCGCAGCCAGAGCCGGGTCATCGCCTGCCGGATCCGCGCCAACGATGTAAACCGTCTTGCCGCGCAGCGCCGTCGCCAGGTCTGCCTGTGGGCGCAAGCCCAATTCCCAGGCACCCTGGTCGTTGACTCGCTGCCAGACGCCGATCAGCCCGTTGTTGGGCTTGCCCACATGGCCAGTGCTTTGCAACAAGTTGGCACAGGTCGCCGCCAGGTTAGCAGAGCCGCTCAGCCCCAGCCCTTCGCTGCCAAAGAACACCACCGCATTTTGGGCCGAAGCGAACGCCTCGCCAATCGCGCCTTTTTCCTTCAAATCCAAAACCGTCTTGACTTCATCGCCATAAGCATAGCGGATGACAAATTTGGCGAAGCGATCCAGTTTGGTCTGGCGCGGGTTGGCTACAATCAGCGTTGCACCGCGATCGGCAGCCTGCTTGATGCGCAACCACCAGATGGGCGCCTCTTCGTACAAGTCAGAAGCCATCACCAGGATCGCATCTCCCTTGCCCAGGGCTGCCAGGTTGGTGCCCGGCGTCATTCCGAAAAAGGTGGTCCATTCCCCGCCGCCCATTTCGCTGTAGAACAATACCTGGCCAGCTACCCCTTCAGCAAGCAACTTCAGATTGAACAAATCTTCATTGGCAAGGCGCCCTGAAGCCAGAATGACCAGGTCTTTGCCGGCTTCGCTGAACTTGTGCGCCGTAATATTCAGCGCATCACCCCAACTGGCAGCCACCTGGGTTCCATCTTTGCGCATAAGAGGTTGTTTGAGGCGGTTTTCACTACGAGTAAAGTGATGCGCAAAGCGTCCTTTGTCGCAAATCCAGATTTCGTTAACTTCTTCGTTCTGCCGCGGCATCACCCGTTTGATGACGATCTCGCCACCAGAGCGCGCCTCGCGCCGCGTGTTCAAGATGATGTTGCAACCAACCGGGCACTGCGAACAAATGGATGCAGTTGCTTGCAGTTCCCAGGCGCGCGCCCCAAAACGAAAATCTTCCGTCGTCAAAGCACCCACCGGACAAATATCGGTGGTGTTGCCAGAAAACACCGAATCGAAAGGCAGCTCAGAGATGGAGATAATTTGCGTGGCACGGCCGCGCTCATCGAAGCCCAGCACGGCCTCGCCGACAATCTCATCCTGGAAGCGAATACAGCGCGCGCACTGAATGCAGCGCTCGCGATCCAGCCAGATCAGATCGCCCAGGGGCACTTGTTTGGGCAGGTGCATTTTTTCGTCGTAAAGGAATCGGCTCCGGGCAGGGCCATGCGCCATGGTCAAATCTTGCAACGGGCACTCGCCCCCCTTGTCGCAGACGGGACAATCCAGCGGATGGGAGGTGAGCAAGAATTCCACTGTGCCGCGTTGTCCCTCGCGTGCCTTTTCCGAGGTCAATTGTGTTTTGACGACCATACCCTCCGAGACGGGGTTGGTGCAAGCCGTCTCCAGTTTGGGCATGAATTGAATCTTGGGCTGGCCATTTTCCATGACCACCTGGCCCGTATTGCGATCAACCACCGGGCGGCCAATTTCCACCAGGCACATCCGGCACATACCTGCCGGTTCCATTTTGGGGTGGTAACAAAAGACTGGAATGTCAATGCCAACCATCTTGGCGGCATCCACTACAAGCGTTCCAGCTGGAACTGTGACCTGTCGCCCATCAATCGTAAGCGTTACCTGTTTCGTCATGCGGACTCCGTAACCGCTTTTTGAATTTTAAAATCCTGCGGGAAACGTTCAATTCCCGTAACGACTGCCATGGTAGCAAATTCTCCCAGCGCGCACAGGCACTTGCCCTGCATTTGTTTGGCCACGTTGTAAAGTAGGTCCACATCTGCCTGGCTGGCCTTGCCTGCATGAATGCGTTCGGTGAGATGCTGCATCCAGTAATTGCCTTCGCGGCAGGGAGTGCACTTGCCACACGATTCATGGCGGAAGAAGTGAACGGTTTTGTTGATCACCCAATCAATGCTCACGGTGTCGTCAATCACAATGACTGAGGCGGAACCGAGGTCAGCGCCCAAGGTGCGCACCGAAGCATAATCCATGGGAGTATCGAGGGCTTTATCATTCACCACGATGAGGGAAGAGGAAGCCCCAGCCGGCATGATCGCCTTGATCGGCCGATCGTCCAGGATGCCGCCGCCGTATTCATAAATCAATTGGCGGAAAGTGGTGCCAAAGGGCAACTCATAGTTGCCAGGGTTGCGCACGCGCCCGGAAAGCGAAAAAATCTTCACGCCGGGACTATCTGCCGTACCCATCGTTTTGTACCACTCTGCGCCATTGGTCAGAATCATGGGCACGTTGGTCAGTGTCTCCACGTTGTTGACAACGGTCGGCTTACCATATAAGCCAAAGGATGGCGGGAAGGGCGGGCGAACGCGTGGCTGGCCGCGTTTTCCTTCAATCGATTCCAGCATGGCCGTCTCTTCGCCGCAGATATAAGCCCCTGCGCCCAAATGGGTGAAAATGCGCAAAGAATAATCACTGCCGAAAAGATTTTCGCCTAAGTAGCCGGCTTTTTCCAGCTCAGCAATTTTCTCATCCAGGAATTGGGCAATCTGCCAGAACTCACCGCGCAAATAGACGTAAGCCCGCTGAGCGCCTACCGCATAAGAGGCAATGGCCACCCCTTCCAGGAACTGGAAAGGATTGTTTTCCATGATTTCGCGGTCTTTGAAGGTGCCCGGCTCAGATTCATCGGCATTGGCGACCACATAGTGTGGCCAGTTGTCCTTGTCCATAAAGGACCATTTCATGCCGGTGGGAAAACCCGCACCACCACGCCCGCGCAGGCCAGAATTCTTGACGATCTCGGTCACTTCGGTCGGCTTCATCTGCGTGACCGCTTTTTTGAAGGCGGCGAAGCCGCCGTTGGCCAGGTAAACGTTCAGGTTTTTAATTTCCGGGATGTCGCGATGACGAAGGAGAACGTGTGCCATCACCTCACCTCCTTGCCGGCGCGGCGCAGGGCTTCAATGAGCTCCAGGGTCTTATCCACCGTCATGTTTTCATGATAGCGAATGCCATCTGGCCCCTGAGTTTGTAAGACCGGTGCCTTATTGCAGCCTGCCAGGCACATCACCGCTTCCAGGGTAATCAACCCATCGGGGGTGGTCTCACCGACCTTGATGCCCAGATTGCTGCACAGGTCATCCAGGAAATTCTCAGCACCACGCAAGGCACAGGGCAAATCTGTGCAGACCTGCATGCGATATTTTCCGGCTTTCTCATCGTGATAAAGGGTGTAAAAACCGACAATGGAGGCCACCTCGGTCTCGGTGATTTCCAGGAGGTGGGCAATATCTTTCATGGCATCTTTGGTGACGTAGCCTTCCTCGCGTTGAGCCAGGTACAATAAAGGCATCACCGCCGAGCGTTTGTGCTCCGGCGGATATTTCGCCAGAATCTTTTCTACTTCCTGCGGATATTTCTCAGCCAGACTCATCGGTCAATATCTCCGAGGACAATATCTGTGCTACCGATCACGGCGATCAGGTCTGCGATCAGCAGGCCACGCACCATTTCCGGCAACACCTGTAGGTTATCAAACGAGGGCGTGCGCCAGTGAACCCGATAGGGCTTGGGACCACCGTCGCCTTCCAGGTACACACCCAATTCCCCGCGCGGTGATTCGACTGCGCTGTAGATGCTGCCTTTGGGAGCGGGGAATCCTTCCGTCCACAGTTTAAAGTGATGAATCAGCGCTTCCATGTTGACGCCGATCTCAGAACGGGGCGGCGGAACGAACTTGCGGTTCGCCGAGCGTACCGGTCCCATGGGAAGTTTGTTCAGCGCCTGTTCAACGATCTTGAGCGATTCGCGCATTTCCTGAATACGCACCAGGTAGCGAGCGTAGACATCGCCTTCGGTGCGAGTGGGCACTTCGAAATCATATTGCTCGTAACCGCAGTAGGGGCGTTCTTTGCGCAAATCCCATTTCACACCGCTGGCACGCAACATAGGCCCGGTGACGCCATACTGCAAGGCGGTTTCTTTTTTCAGAACACCGATGCCCACCACACGGTCCAGGAAAAGCGGGTTTTTGGTCAAAAGCGACTCGTATTCATCAATTCGTTTGGGGAAAATTTTGATGAAGTTTCGTACCGCTGCTTCAAATTCGACCGGTACATCACGCCACAGCCCGCCCGGCCGGATGTAGGTAGTCATCATGCGCTGCCCGGAGCACATTTCCAAAATATCCAGGATCATCTCGCGCTCGCGGAAGCAGTAAAGGAACATGGACATGGCCGCCAGGTCCAGGGCCGAAGTGCCCAGCCAGACCAGGTGCGAGGCGATGCGTTGCAATTCAGCCAGGATCACGCGAATCGCCTGAGCGCGCGGCGGGACATCCAGATCCACCAGTTTTTCCACGGCCATGCAATAAGCCAGGTTGTTGCCGACGGTATTGAGGTAGTCAAGGCGGTCACTCATGACCTCGGCTTTCTGGTAGGTTTTGGCCTCCATATTTTTCTCAACGCCGGTGTGCAGGAAGCCAATATCTGGCAGGCAGTTGACCACGATCTCGCCATCCAGTTCCAGCAAGAGACGCAACACCCCATGTGTGCTGGGATGTTGCGGCCCCATATTGAGCAGCATGGTTTCGCCCTTAACGGCGCGATCCGAAACGAGGTGTTTGATTTCGTCAACCGTAACTTCTTGCAATTGGGTCATCACTGTTATTCCTTGGCATAGGGTTTGCGCAGGTCAATCTCTTCGAAGTTGAAGGTGAACTGCGGTTCCTCGTAACCCAGCGGATAATCTTTTCGCAAGGGGTGGCCTTCCCAATCCGGCGGCATCAGGATGCGCCGCAAATCGGGGTGACCATCAAAGCGAATGCCGAACATGTCCCAAATTTCCCGTTCGCGCCAGTTTGCATTGGCATATACGCCCGTCACGGTGGGCAGGCGCGGATCGGCGCCATCCACTGGCACACGCAATTGCACGGACAGGTTGTGCGATAGGGAGGTCAACTGATAAATGACATGAAAACGCGGAGTTTGCTGAGGCCAGTAATCCACCGCGGTCATTGCCGAAAGCAATTCAAACTGAGAGGCGTCACGCAGCATCTTCAACGCTTCCACAATGTGCGCGGCCGGCATGAAGACATGCACTTCGCCACGAAATTCCTCAAGAGAAACGCCGAATTTCTCCCGCAACGCCTGGATGATTGGTTCGAGTTTATTGTCCATAGTCCATCCTGTATCCGTTACTACCCGGACGAGTGGGTAGCGCCGCAGGATGCGCGGCTGGAATCATCCTTTGGCTAAATCTTTAAACTTTTGGGCTTGAACTTTTTCGTATAACGTCATCACGCCATGAATCAGCGCTTCAGGGCGAGGGGGACAACCGGAGACATAAACATCTACCGGCACAACCTCGTCCACGCCCTGAACAATGGCATAGTTGTTGAATACGCCTCCACACGAAGCGCAATCGCCCATGGCAATCACCCACTTGGGCTCAGGCATTTGATCATACAAACGACGCAACACCGGGGCCATCTTGCGCGAAACACGCCCGGCGACAATCATCAAATCCGATTGACGCGGGCTGGGACGCATCAACTCCATCCCAAACCGGCTCATATCATAATGCGAGGCCTGGGCAGCCATCATTTCAATCGCACAACAAGCCAGCCCGAACAGCATCGGCCACATTGCCCGGGTTCGCGCCCAGTTGACCGCTGTCTCCAGCGTCGTGGTCACGATACCCATTTCACCAAGTTTTTCCTCTACTCCCATTCGAGGGCTCCTTTCTTCCACGCGTAAAAGTAACCAACCAGTAAGATGAGGATAAAGACCAGCATCTCTATCAGACCAAAAATCCGCAGTTGCCGAAAGACAACTGCCCACGGCAGAAAGAAGACAACTTCAATATCAAACAAAATAAACAGAACGGCAATCAGATAAAAACGCACCGGCATTCGCCGTGTGCCTTCCCCGTAGGGATTCATACCCGATTCATAGGGCATCGACTTGGCAGCCGTTTTCTTCTTTGGACCAAACAATTCCCCCAAGCCAATAGCAATCAACGCAATCACCGTAGCCAGGCCAACCATGACAGCAATGGCAAAATATTCAAGTAGCATGGACACCTCTCAACTGGGTTTACCTACCACGCGGGCGAAGTATATCATAAGAGACTTCCAACAACCAGACAATGTGTCACATTTCACAAAACTGTATGATGTTGGTCATAATGATTATAAGTCTCTTTTTTGTCCGATTTTTGAGGACTTATCGGGAATCGCCAAGAATTATCTTTGCATTTTTGGCGCAAGAGTCCGGGGTAGAAAAAATCGCCGGAGATCGCTCCTCGCCTGATCGGTTTCTCACCCCAAATAATCGCGTAACGGCTTGCTGCGCGTAGGATGGCGCAATTTACGTAATGCCTTCGCTTCTATCTGGCGAATGCGCTCACGTGTCACATTGAAATAACGGCTGACCTCTTCAAGTGTGTGATCCTTCCCGTCCAGCAGCCCAAAACGCAATTCCAGAACTTGGCGCTCGCGCTCAGTCAACGCGGCCAGAGCATGTTGCACCTGCTCGCGTAACATCTCCCGCATGGCTGAATCCATCGGCTCCAGAGCATCTTCATCTTCAA
>JBMFPJ010000040.1:0-9789 GCA_049969175.1 Anaerolineae bacterium
CTGCGGCCGAACATGATCTTTCGTTCTATGACCAGTTTTCTTCAGGTCGCATCGTTTCGCGCATCACCTCAGATACCAATGACTTTGGTCAGCTGGTGGTCATTGTTACCGATGTCCTTTCGCAACTGATCCAGGCAATCATGTTGGGAGTGGTGCTTTTCCGCACGGAATGGCGCCTGGCCTTGTTGCTGATGGCGTTCATGCCGATCATTTTTGCTGTGGCCGCCGGCTTCCGCACCCTGGCACGGCGCGTGACCCGTCATGGGATGCGCGCCATGGCGAATGTCAACGCGGCAATTAAAGAAACTGTCAGTGGCATTGCCATTGCCAAAAATTTTCGCCAGGAAGAAAGCATTTACCGCATTTTCGAGGAGGCGAATCAGCAATCTTACCGGGTGAATGTGCGGCGAGGTTTTGTGCTTTCGCTGGTGTTCCCCACACTCAATGCCCTGGGCGGGATTTTTGTCGGTGTGCTGGTCTATGCTGGCGGTCTGGGTGCGGCGCAGGGAATTGTCTCCATCGGTGCGTGGTATCTCTTCATTATGAGCCTGGATCAATTTTTCTTCCCCGTGCTGAATCTCTCCGCATTCTGGGCGCAGATTCAATCGGGGCTTTCGGCTGCCGAACGCGCCTTTGCCTTGATTGATGCCGATCCAAACGTCGTTCAGGTGGATCAACACGCCGTCCCACCCCTGCGAGGCGACATCCGTTTCGAGAGGGTGTCCTTCCGCTATCGAGAGAACGAACCGATCTTACGGGATTTCAGCCTGCACATCCACCCCGGCGAGACTCTGGCCCTGGTGGGACATACCGGCGCGGGAAAATCTTCCATTGCCAAATTGATCGCCCGCTTTTACGAGTTTCAGAGTGGACAATTGTTGATTGATGGCATGGACATTCGTACCTTTGATTTACACCAATATCGTCGCCAGCTGGGGATTGTCTCGCAGGTGCCGTTTCTCTTCTCTGGCACAATCGCCGATAACATTCGCTATGCCGCCCCAACGGTCAGCGATGCAGAAATGCGCGAAATGGCGCAAAAAATCGGCGATGGCGAATGGCTCGAAGCCCTGCCTAATGGCCTGAATACAGAAGTGGGGGAGCGCGGCGTGTTGCTTTCGATGGGGCAACGTCAACTGGTTGCCCTGCTGCGCGTGCTCATGCAAAAGCCCCCCATTTTTATCCTGGATGAAGCTACCGCCAGCATTGATCCCTTTACCGAGTGGCAAATTCAGCAGGCGCTCAACCTGGTCCTGGCGCATTCGACCAGTATTTTGATTGCTCATCGCCTGTCCACCGTCAAAGCCGCCGATCGGATTGTCGTCCTGGATCATGGCGCAATTATCGAAGAGGGCAGCCATACAGACCTGTTGCAAAAGGGTGGTCATTATGCTACCCTTTACAACACCTACTTCCGCCATCAAAGCCTGGCGTATGTAGAGCAAGCGCGAGAGATATTGAGAGCAGACCCCGAAAATTAACGCTTTGGACGTTGAAACCCTGGCTCATGTAACTTTTGTGCAGCCAGAGCAAAGTGCCAAAACGGCTTGTGAGCGATAGGATCTCAGTTTTTGTCTAAACTCGAGTTAAAGAGACATTCGTGTCATTCGATGCAGAATCAGAAATAATGACTATTGATCGCCCGCTTTCTCCTGAACGGAGAGAACACTTTTCCGCAATTGCTCCTCTTCCAGTGTGCGGATCCCGTTCCGCACTTGGTTGAGCAACCGTTCTAATTCGGTTTGCAGCCGAGCGAGACTATCCAGGGCATAGTCGTCGGCATCGCGGCGAATGGATTCGGCATCGGCACGTGCCTGTGCCAGGATTTGCTCCGCTCGCCGTTGCGCCTCTAACACGATGTTGTCGCGTTCGGCCATCTGCTCTGCCTTTTCGCGCGCCAGTTGCAGGGTGCGATTGGCCTCCTCCTGCGCTTGCGCCAGGATACGATCGCGTTGCAGCAGAACCTGTTGCGCCTTTTTGACCTCTTCCGGGATGGCGATGCGCATCTGGTCAATCAATTCCAACATGCGATCTTCATCTACCACCACGTTATGGGTAAAGGGCACTGCTTTGGCTTCGTTGAATAATTCTTCCAGGCGGTCAATTAGTTGCAGGATGTCCATTGGCTCCTCGCTTTCCCATGGAGCGGATCAAACGCCGCGATGTGATCCCGACCAAACAGGGGGAACCTGTCTTGAATTTGATTTTAGCACATTAATCGCGCAACGCATTCGGCGGGGTATGTAGCCCATCCATCTCGCTGACTTTGTGCTTCAGGGCTTTCTCCACATGGGGTGGCACCATGCTGGAAACATCACCGTTTAGCATGGCAATTTCCTTGACTGTGCTCGACGAAAGAAACGTGTGCTCTTCGGCGGTGATCAGAGCAATGATCTCAATATCTGGGGCGAGACGATGATTGGCCAGTGCCATGCGGAACTCAAACTCAAAATCCGAAAAAACGCGCAGACCGCGCACGATCACTTGTGCTTCCACCTGTCGGCAAAAATCCACTGTCAGGCCGCTGTAACCCATCACGCGAATTTTAGGGTTGCCGCGAAACGCATCCTCCACCAGCGCCATTCGTTCTTCGGGAGAAAACATCAGGCTCTTTAATGGCTTATCGTACACGGCCATGATTACTTCATCGAACAGCCGCGTGGCCCGCATGGCAATATCCATGTGGCCGTAATGAATGGGATCAAAGGTACCAGGGAAAAGTGCTCGAACCATCCATGCTCCAAAAATTCCCAGGCACAGCTCGCCCCCTTTTCATGGGAGATCTGCGCCTGCATAGAAATTAACTTACATCTCCCTTGCCGTTTTCCCAGAAGCGTTGCAGTGCTTCGGCCAGCAAAGCATGTTCGGGTTTTTGCAAATTGGGGTCTTCTTCAAACAATCGCTGCGCATAAGAACGCGCTTTTTCGATTAACTTCACGTCCGAAAGGCTGGCCATGCGCAACCCGGCCGCATACCCGGATTGACGCGTGCCCAAAAATTCGCCGGGGCCGCGTTGTTGCAGATCGCGCTCTGCCAGCGCAAAGCCATCGTTGGTCTCGGCCATGGCCTGCAAGCGTTCGTTTTCTACGGCGTCATCGTGAGTGGGAATGAGCAAACAAAAAGATTGCGCTGCCCCGCGCCCCACACGCCCGCGCAATTGATGCAATTGCGCCAGACCAAAGCGATCGGCTCCTTCGATCAACATCACGGTGGCATTCGGGACATCTACACCCACCTCGATGACCGTCGTGGAGACCAGAATATCGAACTGGCGGTCGCGGAATTTGAGCATCACCTCGTCTTTTTCGGCCGGGCGCATGCGCCCATGGAGCAACCCTACCCGCAAATCCGGGAAGATTTCTTTGGAAAGCGTTTCGTAATCTGCCACCGCGGCACGCAGCTCTTCCATCTTCTCGCTCTCATCAATGAGCGGATAAACGATAAACGCCTGCCGTCCCTGGCGAATCTGGCTGCGGATGAGGGTGTAGGCGCGCTCGCGTTCTTGTGGGCGCAGCACATACGTCTCCACGGGTTGACGTCCGGCGGGCATCTCCTCAATGATGGAGAGGTCCAGGTCACCGTAAAGTGTCAGCGCCAGGGAGCGCGGGATGGGGGTAGCCGTCATCACCAGCAAATGGAGGTTGTTCCCTTTGGCGCGCAGGGTGGCCCGTTGTTGCACGCCAAAGCGGTGTTGTTCGTCAATCACGGCCAGCTGGAGATCGGCGAATTGGACCGGTTCTTCGAGCAAGGCGTGAGTGCCGATGACGATTTTGATGTTCCCCTCCTGCAGGCCGGTGCGAATCGCTTCTTTCTGGACTTCGGGGGTGTCGCTCACCAGCAAGCGAATCTGCTCCTGGGGCAGGATTCCGTTTTCGCCCGCCAGCAGGCGGAGGAAGTTGTGGTAGTGCTGCTCGGCCAGGATGGCGGTAGGGGCTAAAATGGCGGCCTGCGCCCCATCCTGCACGATGATGCTGGCAGCCAGCGCGGCGACTACGGTTTTGCCTGAGCCAACGTCGCCTTGTAAGAGACGATTCATCGGCTTGCCCGAGGCCAGGTCGCTGCGGATGTCGTTCAGGGCGCGTTGCTGCGCGCCGGTCAGGGTGTAGGGGAGGCTGCTTAAACGCGCGCCCAGCCACTCGTCCGGGATGACGAAACGCCGCGCCTCGGCTGCTTGCCAGTCGCGTTTTTGGCGCAGAACGCCCATCTGCAGGAAGAAAATCTCGTCGAAGGCCAGTCGTTCGCGCGCCGCTTTGAGCATTTCCTGGCTTTCGGGGAAGTGAATCTGCTGAATGGCCTGAGGCAGGGGCAGCAAGCCGGCAGCGGAACGGATGGATTCGGGCAGGGTATCTACTACTGCCGGTGCCCAGTAGTTGACGATTTCGCGCATTCGCTCGCGCAGCATTTTTTGGGTGATGTTTTTGGTGAGCGAATACACCGGCACGATGCGATTGGTGTGCAGGTTTTCGACGGCGATGGATTCGAAGCTGGGGTTGTTCATCACCAGGCGCCCCAGGTATTGTTCCACTTTGCCCGCGGCGTAGATGGTCTCGCCTTCTTTCAGACGGTTAATCATCCAGGGTTGGTTGAACCAGGTCAGGCGCAATGCAGCGGTGCCATCGGAGAGGATGGCTTCGACGGTCTGTAATTTGCCGCCGCGCAAGGAGCGCGAGATGACGCTCTGGATGGTGCCGGCGATGGTCACTTCTTCGCCAGCGCGCAGGTTTTTGATCGGCTTGAGCTGGCTGTAATCAACGTAACGGCGCGGGAAGTAGTAGAGGGCATCGCCGAGGGTGCGCAGCCCGAGCTGAGCCAGGTAGGCGGCATTTTTGGGACCAATACCCTGCAACACGGTGAGCGGGGCTTTGAGCGCGGCGGGGGTGGCGCTGATCTGTGCCCCGGGGACGCTCTCGGCACGGCTCGGCGACACGGGGCGGGCGCGTGCCGGCGCTTCGGGCGCGACGTTGCCTGTTGCCACCGCTTGGGATTCGGCCGGGCGAGGTCGCACTGGCTGAGGTGGGCTGGGTTTGCTGGTTTTGATTTCGGGATATTGTTGTTCGATGCGTTTCCACAACCCCTTGAGCACCTCAGCGCGTGAGGCGGGGGTGAGATTTTCATAGGCGCGCAAGCGCTCGGTGACGGCCTGGATGATTTCCTCGGCAACGCCATCGGCGCGGGCTTCGCCATCCCAGTAATCCAGCATTTTGGCCAGGCCGCCGATGATGGCGGTGTTGGTATAGCCGTTTTGATGTTCCAAACGGAAGTATTTGCGGAGTTTCTCCAGTGAAGGCAGCATGGGATTATTTTACCATTGACGTACGGTGAGGTTTTGAGGTGATGAGGGAAAAGGAGAACTCTAAAAGGGAGATCTTCAGAATGCGGCGCGCACGGCGGCAAACCCCAGTCCGTTGGGACCGACATGGGCGCCGATTACGCTGGTGACATTGACCATCAGAATTCCGCCGGGCAGGGAGGGGGCGGCTTTTTCCATCAAGGCGTGTAGGAGTTTTCGAGCGCGTTCTTCTGCGCCGGTGTGTAAAATGGCCAGCCGTTCCAGGGGGCCGCCTTCCAGCAAAAAGTGCAACATGCGTTGTTGGGCCTGGCTGTTGGTGCGTACCACGCCGATGGCCTTCACGACGCCCTCGCTGAGTTCGATCATGGGCTTGATGGATAACAATCCACCCAGGGTGGCGACGGCGGCAGGAACGCGACCACTGCGCCGCAGGTATTCCATTGTATCCAGGGCGGCGGAGACGTGCAGCCGACGTCGCGTGGACTGAATGGCCTCCAGCGCGGCTTGCAAACCGCCTTCGGCGGCCTCGGCAGCGGCCAGCACCTGAAACCCCAGTCCCAGCGAAAGCGAACCGCTATCCAGGCAGGTGATCCGTTCGTTGAACTCGCGAGCAGCCTGCCGCGCGCTGTCCAGAATAGACGTCAGCAGACCTGCCGCGTGGATAGAGATCACATGATCGCAACCTTTTTGTAAAAGAGTCTCATAGCGCTGGGCAAATTCTCCTGGGGCGGGAGCGGCGGTGGTCGGTGGCTTGCGCAATTGCGGCAACCGCCGATAAAATTCCTCCCGGCTGAGGTTTTGCCCGTCAATATACTCTTTGCCCTCCAGCACCAGCACTGCGGGCACCACCTCCAGCTGATGTCGCGCCACCAGCTCGGCGGGAAGATCGCACGTAGAGTCAGTCACAATGCCAATTTTCATCATTCTGTAATCAGGCCTGGTTTTTGCATCGAATTTCACCAATTTTTGTAACTATTCAGCCATAGAGAAAAAACGATTGCACATGTCATGGGGAGTTGCGCCTCGCGCACGCAGGGCCATGCTGAGGCTCGCCCGAAGCGCAATCTCCTGTTCCAAAGAGCAAATCTGGCATGGGGGAGATTGCTTCGTCGTGGCGCTTAGGCGCTCCTCTTCGCAATATGCCTGAATAGATACCGAATTTCCCGGAAGAAAATTTGTGGCATTCGTGCCATTCGATGCAGAACGGGTGTATTACGAAAATTCCCCTCTCCTTTTCAGAAGAGGGGATCTTTGCTCATTCAATCGAAAGGATAAACTGATAATGGGGTTGATTCCCTTCTTGGACTTCAATCTCCAGCGCCGGGTACTTTTGGCGAATCACGTCGGCGATACGGTAGGCTTCGGCGCGGGTCAGGTTGGCGCCGTAAAAGAGCGTGACCAGTTCATGCTGATCGGCTTCGGCTTTTTCCAGCAATCCCAGGGTCGCTTCTTCAACCGAATCGGCGGAGTAAATCAATTTTCCGTCCAGCAATGCAATCGTCTGGCCTTGTTGCACCTGGACGCCATTTATTTCAACGCTACGGGTTGCGGTTGTGATCTCCCCGCTTTTGACATTTGCCATGGCCTTCACCATTTTTTCGGCAACGGCCTCTAGTTCACCTTCGGGATCGAGTGCCAGCATGGCAGCCAGTCCTTGGGGCACGGTGCGGCTGGGCACGACCACCACCTGCTTGACGGTCACTTCTTTGGCCTGATTGGCCGCCAGGATGATGTTTTTGTTGTTCGGCAGGATGATGACCTTATCGGTGGGCAGGTTCTCGAGCGCATTGAGAATATCTTGCGTCGAGGGGTTCATTGTCTGCCCGCCTTCCACCACCGCGGCCACGCCCAAACTGGCAAAGATGCGGCTCAAACCACTGCCAGGAGAGACAGCCACTGCGGCGATCTGGCCAGGTTCAACCGCGGCAAACTGGATTTTGGAGGCCTTGCTCCTTTGAATCTCATCCATTTGTGCCATGAGATTCTCAATGGCCACCTTCGAGATCGTTCCCAGGCTCATAATGTAATCAATGGGCTCGTAGCGTTTCTCCGTTGGCACGTGAATATGCATGCGATAAATGCCATCGCCCTCACCAACCTGAATGGAGGTGCCCATTTCTTCCAGCCGCTGGTAAAAACGTTGTAAATCCAGCTCGCCGTGAGGGAAGAAATCGACAACTACCTCGTAATCCTGGCCTTCTTCGATGACTTCCATGGCGTCCTTGAGTTTCAATTCAGAAATGGGTTGTACGGCCAGCAGGGGAGAATCCAGGGGTTCGCCATAAATGTGCCGCAGCATTCCCTCGAGGATGAAGAACAACCCCTTGCCGCCGGAATCGACCACCCCGGCCTGTTTGAGCACGGGAAGCAGATCCGGAGTCCGCTCGACGGCCTCGGCGGCGGCGCGGACCGCGATTTCCAGCAACTCCACCGGGTCGCGCGTGGACCCTAAGGCGGATTCCGTTGCCGCGGCCAGCTCGCGGGCGACGGTTAATATCGTTCCCTCTACCGGGCGGACGACGCCCTTATAAGCGGTATCGCGGGCTTCGCCAAAGGCTTTGACCAGCGCGGGCCCATCGAGGATTTCTGTCTCATGCAGACTGCGTGCGAATCCGCGCCACAATTGCGAGAGAATCACCCCCGAATTGCCCCGTGCCCCCATCAAGGCTCCCTGCGAAACGGCCGCGGCGACCTGTCCTACATGGCGCGAGCCGAGGTCTTTGATCTCATTCCAGGCCGATTGCATGGTCAACACCATGTTTGTGCCGGTATCCCCATCCGGGACGGGGAAAACATTGAGGGAATTGACAATTTGCTGATTGGTGCGTAGCCAGGTTAAGCTGGCTTCGACTAACTGCTTGAAAACCTGCCCATCAATCGGCTGTTTGCGGAATTTCTCCACGCGTTGAGTGTCCACTGACATGGGGTTCTCTGCCTCCTAATCCTCGTTGCTCACCCGCAAGCCAGCGACGTGGACATTGACCGAATGGACTTTCAAGCCCAAAGCCTTTTCCACATGAAAGCGCACAGTGTTGGCTACGCTTTCGGCTACTGAATTGATGCGCGTCCCGTATTCAACGATGATGTGGATATCAATATCCAGGTTCTTGCCATCATGGTGGACGGAAATCCCGCGCGAGGGTTCGCGCGTGATCGAATGAGCCAGCCCCTCGGCTAGGTTTTTGGGGGCCAGGCCTACTACACCATAAGACTGCAAAGTGGCATGATAGGCAATCGTTGCCACTGCGTTGGGGGAAATGTGAATCCCGCCCAGGGATGTCGTTTCTTCGCCCATAGGTTATCCTCTGTGTGATTTTAACAACATGACTTGTAGTAGGTTACGAGATGTGGTAAAATGCCGTGCCTGCGAAAGCAGGTATGGTTTTGGTATCATAGCAGGAAAGGATGTGGAAAGATGGCTAAATGTGCTCATTGCGGTAAGACGACCACCTTCGGTCACAACCGTTCGTTTTCGATGCGTGCCACCAATCGGGCGTTTCGCCCCAATCTGCAAAAGGTGAGCGTGCTGGAAAACGGCCGAAAGGTCAAGAAGGTCTTGTGCACCAAGTGCATTCGCACCCTGGCGAAAACGACGGCTTAGTTTCTTTGACATTTTCTTTTGACAAAAATCGCGGCGTAAGCCGTGATTTTTGTTTTTCATCCTTTGAGGGCTGTCCGCAGGGCGCCGATGCCGGCGGTAATTCCTTTCGGATGGTGGAAAATAGCGCTGGCAGCCACGAAGGCGGTCGCACCTGCCTCCCGTACCAGGGGGGCCGTCTCGGCGGTCAGGCCGCCATCCACTTCCAGCCAGGCAGTGGAGCGTATTTTATCCAATTTTTGGCGAATCCAGCGAATTTTGGGTAACACTTCTGGTAAGAAGGCCTGCCCCGAAAAGCCCGGATTGACGCTCATCACCAGCACCACATCGGCCAGATGGAGCACCTCTTCAATGGCGTAGGCAGGGGTTCCCGGGTTGAGCACGACACCGGCCTGACAACCCAGGGCTTTGATCTGTTGCAAGGTGTGATGCAAATGAGGGCAGGTTTCCACATGAACGGTCAGGGTCGTGGCGCCGGCATGGGCAAAGGCTTCCAGCAGGCGCTCTGGTTGTTCGATCATGAGGTGAACATCAAGAGGCAGGGAGGTTGCCCGGCGGCAGGCCTCGACGATGAAGGGCCCCATCGTCAGGTTCGGGACGAAGTGTCCATCCATCACATCAATGTGAATCCAGTTGGCGCCGGCGGATTCGCACTCGGCAATTTGCTCGCCCAGGCGTAAGAAGTCGGCCGAGAGAATGGATGGCGCAAGAATAAAAGCAGGGGAAGGCATCATGGTTTAGGGAGTTGGTGGATTATACATGAAATAAATCCATAGCCAGAATGGGATCAAGCCGCCAACCGCCAGCAGAGCAAGCAACCCAAGACCGACTGAGACCCAGTCAATGTTCAAATCGTTTGCTTCGGTGGCTGAGGTAGGGGGGGGAGTGGCCGGCGGGATTA
>JBMFPJ010000041.1:0-9693 GCA_049969175.1 Anaerolineae bacterium
CCAGCGGAGCAGATACCATTCGCCTGGGCAGCTTTGTACAAATCTCCGGCACGGAAGGGGAGGGCCTGCGTCTGCGCTCTGCCCCGGGGCTGAGCAGCGACCAGCTCTTTCTTGGTTACGATTCGGAAGTGTTCGAAGTCCGCGATGGTCCTCGCCAGGCCGATGGCTACATCTGGTGGTATCTGGTTGCCCCCTATGATGAAACGCGCGCCGGCTGGGCCGCCGCCGACTATCTTTCTGTAGTCCCATCCCCCTGATTTGGAGAAAGCATGAACGAACGACCGACCAATATCACTGTACAAAAAAGCCAACGGGAAATGATCGTCACCTGGAGTGACGGACATATCAGCACCTATCCCTTCGATTTGCTACGCGTCGCCTGCCCCTGTGCCTCCTGCCGCGGCGGCCACGAAAACATGAGCGCCGAACCCGATGCCAGCGTTTTCACTGTGCACCTGGAAGAATCGCCTGCCACCCGCATCAGCAACGTGGTCGCAGTAGGTTCCTATGCTCTCACCATCGTTTGGGAAGACGGCCACGATTACGGGATTTACAACTGGCACTACCTGCGGGCGCTCTGTCCCTGTGCAGAGTGCCGCCAAAAATACGGCTCGGCATGAACGACCTGGCCCAACGCGCCCTGGCCATTCACCAGCACCTGCTGGAAGTCTATGGACAGCCCACCTGGCGTAATCCGCTCCCACCGCTGGATGAACTGGTCTCGACCATGCTCTCGCAAAACACCAACGATACCAATCGCGATCGCGCCTTCGCTGCCCTGCGCGCCCGCTTCGGCAGCTGGGAAGCCGTCCGCGAGGCAAGCGCGGAGGAAGTGATAGCCGCCATCCGTCCGGCGGGACTCGCCAACCAGAAAGGGCCGCGCATTCAGCAGGTGTTGCGGCAAATCACCGCCGAGCGTGGCAACCTGGATCTGTCTTTCCTGGCCGAGATGCCTTTAGAGGAGGCGCGCCACTGGCTGATGAAATTCAACGGCGTTGGGCCAAAGACCGCCGCCATCGTCTTGCTCTTCTCCTTGGGGCGCCCGGCCTTTCCGGTAGATACACACATCTACCGCGTCAGCGGGCGCCTCGGCCTGCGCCCCCCCACAATGACCGTTGAACAGGCGCATTCGCACCTGGAAGCGCTCTTCCCACCCGAAACTTACTACGCGGCTCATTTGAATTTGATCCGCCTCGGCCGCGAGGTCTGCCAGGCACGCCGGCCCCATTGCGCCATTTGCCCTGTCCGCTCACTATGCGAGTATGAACCAAAAACACTCTGAAGAATCCGCATCCCCACCATTTTGCTGGTAGTGATGAAAGGAAGCCCGGATACTGCCGAGATGAACACCAGGCGGAATGGTTTATAATCCACGCCATGAGACAACCATTCCGCCTCTTTTTCTTGACTTTGAGCCTGTTGGCCGTTTTCTGGGGGCGAATCTACGCTCAAAGTGAACAGCCGCTGGTGCTGGTATTGCAAGCCGATGGGCCGATCACGCCGCCCATGCTGGAATATTTGCAGCGCGGGCTGCGCCTTGCCGAACAGCAACAGGCAGAGGCCATCATTATCCAATTGAACACGCCAGGGGGCGATTTAGGCACCACAACCGACATTATCCAGGCATTTCGCAACAGCCGCATTCCAGTGATTATGTATGTTGCGCCGAATGGATCCATGGCCGGCAGCGCCGGGGCCATCCTCACCATGGCCGCTCACGCCGCCGCCATGGCTCCCGAAACGGCTATTGGTGCTGCCAGCCCAATCAGCAGCACAGGCGAAGACCTGACCAAAACCTTAGAAACCAAAGCCAAAGAGATCATGAAAGCCACCATTCGGCCCTTGGTGCAACCCCGCGGCCCCAAAGCAGTGAAACTGGCCGAAGCAATGATTGATGAGGCCCGCGCCGTCTCGGCGGAGGAAGCGAAAGACGCCGGGCTGATTGATTTCATCGCCAGCGACGTGCCAGATTTGCTGCAAAAGCTGGATGGTTTTACTGTGAATACTGCGGCGGGCAGCCACACCCTGCACACAGCCAACGCCCAAACGCAGCCCATTGGCTTCAGCCTGATTGAACAACTCCTGCTCATGCTCACCGACCCCAACATCTCTTTCCTGCTGCTGGCGATTGGGGTGCAGGCCATTCTCATCGAAATTTCCAGCCCCGGAGGGTGGGTGGCCGGCTTTATCGGTGTGGTCTGCCTGGCGTTGGCCACCTATGGGATGGGAGTTTTGCCGGTCAACTGGTTTGGGTTGGTATTCCTGATTCTGGCGTTTGTGTTATTTGTGCTGGACATTAAAGCCCCCACTCACGGCGCGTTGACCGCCGCCGGCGTGGCTTCCTTCATTGTCGGCGCGCTGGTCTTGTTCAATTCACCAGGGACGCCGCAATTTCAGCGCGTTTCACCGGCGCTGGTAATCGGCGTGGGCATTTTCCTGGGTCTGATCTTTGGCATGATTTTGATCTTCGCCTTACGCGCCCAGCATATGCCCATCCGCATGGGGATGGAAACGCTGATCGGCAAAACGGGATACGCCCAAAGCGACTTCGGTTTAACGGGACAGGTTCGGGTGGAATCCGAACTCTGGACAGCGGAACCCGCCGAGGGGTCGGCCGCGATCCGTAAGGGGGATCGGATAGAAGTCGTCCAGATTGAGGGCGTGCGGCTGAAAGTCCGTAAGGTATAATTCCATTCATCCTTCCCTGAAGAAGAGAGACTATGACAGTTACGCCAACAAGAGACCGGGTAAACCCCGAAACAACTGAGACTCGTCCACTGCGCCGCCCGGAGTGGATTAAGGTGCGGGCGCCTTCGGGCGAAACATATCAATGGCTGCAAGGATTGATGCGCTCCAAAGAATTGCACACCGTTTGCGAAGAGGCCATGTGCCCAAACCTGGGGGAGTGCTGGGGCAGTGGCACGGCCACTTTTTTGATGCTGGGCGATGTGTGCACGCGCACGTGTGGATTTTGTGATGTGAAGCATGGCCGCCCAGGGCTACTTGATTGGGAAGAGGCCGAACGTGTGGCCCAGGCGGTAAAAGCCATGAACCTGAAACACGCGGTGATTACCTCAGTTAACCGCGATGAGCGCCGCGATGGAGGTGCACCGATCTTCGCCATGGTCATTCGCCGCATTCGGGAACTGTTGCCAGGCTGCTCGATTGAGGTGCTGATTCCCGATTTCAAGGGAAGCCTCGAAGCCTTGAAGATCGTGATGGACGCCCGACCGGAGATTCTCAACCATAACGTGGAAACAGTTCCGCGCCTGTTCAAGGCCGTTCAACCGCAAGATCACTATGAGTGGGCCGCGGCGACATTGAGCAACGCCAAGAAACTTGACCCCGATGTGCTCACCAAAAGCGGTATCATGGTGGGTTTGGGGGAAACGATGGACGAGGTAAAAGCGGTGATGCGCGATCAGCGCAGCTGGGGCGTGGATATATTGACCATTGGTCAATATCTGCAACCGAGCAAGAAGCATTTGCCCATTGTCCGTTATTACACGATGGAGGAGTTCGCTGAGCTGCGCGAGTATGGCTATTCGATTGGCTTTAAGTGGGTAGAGGCCAATCCGCTGGTACGCTCTTCGTACCATGCCGCGGAGCAGGTACGCGCCTTGAGTGCGGTACACCGAAAGTTATACGGGGAAGAAGGATAGGATTAGTTTGGACAACGAAAATTCCCTCAGCGAATGTACCAGGCAATCCGCGCCCTCCACCCCAATGCGGCGGGTTACCTCATTGGGCACAGCCACGGTGTAGATCCCGGCCGCTTTGGCTGCCCGCACTCCATTGAGCGAATCCTCAAAAACCACGGCTTCCTGAGCAGCCAGGCGCAGTCTCTCCAACCCCTTCAAATACAAATCAGGATGAGGCTTGGTGCGGCCGGCCGGCACGTCATCGGCACACAGAGTAAACTCAAAAAAATCGCTCAGCCCCAAACGGGCAAGATGACCATCCACCCAAGCATGATGGGAGCTGGAGATGACTGCCAGATGCAGATGGGCCTCCCGTGCCTGACACAGCAGCTCAACCACCCCCGGCAAAACAGCCTGTTTCTCCAACAGCGCTTCGCTACCGGACTTTTGACGGGCGCGCAGATTCTCCAGGTTTAATCCACCCCCGCAGCGTTCATTCAGGTAAATGGCCGGATCGAATTGTGAGATACCATAACCGCCCACAATTTGCGCCCACTGCTCAAAAGGCAATTCCTCACCCTGCTCACGATAAATCGCCTGCCAGGCTTCAAATTCGGGCGTTTCAGTATCCAGAATCAAACCGTCGAAATCAAAAAAGAGGGCTTTGATCATAGGCAAACTTCCCAAAAAACGGCATCTACCCAGCTTCAGCCTCCTCTCTCACCAGGAGAGGGCACAAGGATGGCGGGTAGGTGGTTACAAAAAACGTAAGAAACGTGAGTTCAGACAAAATCACTGAGGGCATGTATAGCAGGCCTCCAAAGTCTTGCAGACTTTGGAGGCTTTGTTAGAGGTAAATAAAATTTCCTGCAACCGGATTGAGTTTAGAATAACTTCAAAACCGCCTGGCTGGCCCATACAAATAACGATTGCGGCACCAGGCTGAGCGCCACAGTGAGCACCGCAGCCAGCCCCCAGGTGAAATCCAGCCAGGGTTCGCGTTCGATTTGCGGCTCGCCCTCGTGCATATACATGACAACCACCACACGCAAATAGTAGTATGCCGAGATCAGCGAGGTCAACACACCGATGATGGCCAGGCCAGGAAAGCCACCGGCGATGACGGAGCGGAACAGGTAAAACTTACCTACCAGCCCCAGTGTGGGCGGCAAACCGATGAGCGAGAGCATGAAAACGGTCATCGCTGCGGCGAGCACGGGGTATTTTCGTCCCAGGCCGGCGTAATCGGCAATTTCCAGGCCTTTGCCTTCGGCTTTTTCCAGGGCAATGACCACGCCCCAGGCACCGAAATTCGTGATGGCATAAGTGACAAGATAGAACAGGCTGGCAGCGATGGATACCGGGCGGACTTCAGCGTTTCCGTAAGGGACAAAGGCCATCAGGATATAGCCGGCATGAGCAATGCTGGAATAGGCCAGCATACGCTTAATGTTGCTTTGCGAAATCGCCACCAGGTTGCCAACGATCATGGTCAGCGCCGCGATTACCCAGAAGACATCGGTCAGATCAGCAGAGAGGGCAGGGAAAGCCAGAGCGAACACGCGCAGCAAGGCAGCAAAACCAGCGATCTTGGCGCCAGCGGCCATAAAAGCCGTCACGGCAGTTGGTGCACCCTGATAGACGTCTGGAGTCCACATGTGGAAAGGAACGGCAGCCACCTTGAAGCCGAATCCGACGAGGACGAGCGCCGCTCCGATGGTCAGGAGCAGGCTTGGGGTCTGGCGCGAGGCGGCCAGGATTCCGCTCAGGGAGGTGGTGCCGGTCGCACCGAAGATCAGGGCTGTTCCGTACACCACAAATCCGGTGGCGAAGGCGCCGAGAAGAAAATACTTCAGGCCGGCTTCTTCCGAATCCAGGCGGGGGCGAGCAAAGGCTACCAGGACGTAGAGCGGGATGGAGAGAAGTTCGAGTGCCAGGAAAACGACAATCAGGTCGGCGGCTTGCGCCATGAGCATCATGCCTGAGACGCTGAAGAAGAGCAGGGTGTAATATTCGCCGCGTTCAAAGCCCATGCGCCTGAGATAGCCATAAGCCAGGGCAACACCTGACAGGCCAGTGACCAGCAGGAGAGCATTGACAAAGATGGCGAAGCCATCCAGGACGATCATGCCGTTGAAGCCGGCACCTTCCTGACCGATTTGGGAAAGGGTCAGGCCGAGGGTAAGTGCCAGGCCGAGAGCGGCGAAGAAGGCAGTGAGGCTTTTGCGTGTGGCAGGAATGAAGAGATCAACCAGCAAAAGCGTGCAGGCCCAAACACTGAGGAAGGTGAGCGGCAGGAGGACGTGAAGGTTGACAATTTGGGGCATAGATCACTCCGACCCTCGCTCCTGCGTTTTTACACACGCGGGAGGGAGGGGAACAGTTTAGTGCATCGCCATTGCAGCGGTCTGTAGTGCCGCGACCAGCTTCTTCACTGCGGGGGCCATGATATTGAAGAAGGGTGCGGGGTAGAGGCCAATCCAGAAGATGAGAACAAGCAGCGGCAGGACGGTGACGATTTCGCGCCAGTTCAAGTCGCGCAGACCGTGACCGTGCTTTTTCACTTCTTCAACGATTTCACCCTGCGGGCCCAGGAACATCCGCTGGAACATGTACAAAATGTAAATGGCAGCCATGATGACGCCTGCGGCTGAAATACCCGCATACCAGGGCGAGCCAATGGCTTTTGAGCCAAAAGCGCCAAGCAAAATGGTGAATTCGCCGACAAAACCGTTCAGCCCGGGTAAGCCCATCGAGGAGAGGGCCACGATGAGCATGATCGAGCCAAATATGGGAGTGATCTTCCACAACCCGCCATAGACTTTGATCACGCGGGTGTGAGTTTGTTCGTAGATCATCCCCACCAGGAGGAACAAGGCGCCTGTGCTCAGGCCATGATTGATCATTTGCAAAATGGCGCCTTGAATACCTTGCAGGTTGAGGGCAAACATACCCAACATCACAAAACCGAGGTGGCTAACCGAAGAGTAAGCAACCAGTTTCTTCACATCGCTTTGAGCATACGAGACAGCCGCGCCATACAGGATGCCAATGGTGGCGAGCAGGGCAATCCAGGGAGCGGCCCGCAACGTGGCCTGCGGGAAGAGAGGCATGTTGAAGCGCAAGAAGCCATAGGTACCCATCTTCAGCAGAACGCCTGCCAGGATGACCGAGCCTGCGGTGGGCGCTTCCACGTGTGCATCGGGCAACCAGGAGTGCAACGGCCACATCGGGACTTTGATGGCAAAGGCAGCGGCAAAGGCCAGGAAAAGCCACCATTGCACGTTGGCAGGAATATTGCCCTGAGCGATCAGGTCAGGCACGGAGAAGGTACCTCCCTGAATGCCAAGCCACAAGATGGCCAGCAGCATCAAAATTGAGCCAGCCATGGTGTAGAGGAAGAATTTGATGGCGGCATAAATGCGGCGCGGCCCGCCCCAAATGCCAATCAGGAAATACATGGGCACCAGGGTAAATTCCCAGAAAATGTAGAACAGGAACAGGTCTTGTGCCAGGAAGACGCCCATCATGCCCACTTCTAGAAGCAGGAAGAAGACCATGAAATCTTTGACGCGCTCTTCCACCGCCGTCCAGGTGGACAGGATAGAAATGGGAGTGAGCAAGCCGGTGAGCAAGACGAGCAAAATGCTGAGGCCGTCCACACCCATATGATATTGGATGTTCCAGCCAGCCACGGTGATCCAGTCGTAGCGGGCAACCAGTTGCAGATCCGGGTTGGAGGCGTCAAATTGGGCCAGCACCCACAACGAAAGCCCGAAGGTGACGAGCGTGGTCAGCAAAGCGATCCAGCGCAACAGGTTCTTCTTCTCGGAGGGTACAAAGAGCAGAATGAGGACACCCACCAGGGGAAAGAAGGTGAGAAGAGTGAGCGGTTGAAGGAAAAAGTTCATGTTCTACCTCGTTGTGTCAAAGGTCATCGGCCTTTGAGTTATTTGAACAACAAATATCCCAGGATCAAGACAACGCCCAACAAAACAGAGAGGGCATAAGAACGCACGTATCCGTTCTGGAGTTTGCGCAGGGCTGCCGAGAATTTTTGGGTCAGCGTCCCCAGTCCATTGGCCAGGGCGTCAATGAAGCGCTGATCGGCCCATTGATTGAGGGCAACGTTGGTCAACCAGTTGTACGTTCCGGCGATGAGGCGCTCATGGAACCAGTCATGCCAGAAGCGCCAGTCGATCGTATCCGCCAGGAAACGCGCCACGTCCACGTAGCGATCCACAAAAAGCACCCAGTAAATTTCATCCACAAACCATTTGTTTTCCATGCCAGTAAAAATCGGGCCGAGCATCTTCTTGAGCGGGTCAGGCTGACCAGCCTTGAGCGGGTTGCGCCCGTAGAACCACCAGGAGATAAAAATGGCCACCAGTGCCAGCAAGGTGGAAACGCCGGCTACCCCCCAATTGATGTTCAGCGCCTCCACTTCACCCAATGTGTGTCCCAGCCAGTGAGTCAGGTTATGGAAGCCTTCAAACGGCAGGTTGAGCGCCCCACCCAAAATGGAGAGTGCCGCCAGAATCATCAAGGGCACAGTCATAATTTTGGGGCTTTCTTCGGCATGCGCAGCGGCCTCATGGCGCGGCTCGCCAAAGAAGACCAGCCAGATCTGCCGTCCCATGTAGAAAGCGGTGAAAAATGCGGCGATGGTCAACAGTCCATACACCAGGGGATAATGTAATTTCGCATCCAGCAAAATTTCATCTTTGGACCAGAAGCCGGCAAAGGGGATAATGCCCGCCAGCGCCAGGGTGCCAATGATGTACAGCCAGAAGGTCACTGGCATCGTCTTGCGCAGCCCCCCCATGTTACGCATATCACCGGGGTCGAAGACTTCTTCATGATGACCGCCATGGCCGCCATGACGGGCCAAATGGTGGTGCCCCCGTTCCAGTCCGAGGATGACCGAACCGGCGGAGAGGAACAAGAGCGCCTTGAAGAAGGCGTGCGTCACCAGGTGGAACATGCCCGCCACAAAAGCGCCCATCCCCACCGCAGCAACCATAAAGCCCAACTGAGAGATGGTGGAGTAAGCCAACACCTTCTTGATGTCATACTGGCCAACAGCGATTGTAGCCGCAAAGAGGGCGGTCACCGCGCCGGTGAGGGCAACGATGTATTGCGCCTGTGGAAGGAGAATATACAATTCCGCCGAGCGAGCGATCAGGTACACGCCGGCTGTGACCATCGTCGCAGCATGGATCAATGCCGAAACGGGGGTGGGACCTGCCATCGCATCCGGCAACCAGACGTAGAGCGGAATCTGCGCCGATTTACCCGTTACCCCAACGAGCATGAACAGGGTAATCGCTAGAATCACGCCCGGATGCAGTTCAGCCAGGTGATGAGCATTTGCAAACACCGCATCGAACTGGAACGACCCCAGATACCAGAACATCAAGAAACCGGCGATAAGAAAACCAAAGTCACCGATGCGGTTGGTGACAAAGGCCTTCTTGGCGGCGTTGGAGTTCGCCCAGGAGGGGCGACCCAGGGTATCCATGTCGTACCAGAATCCGATCAGCAAGAAGGAGCACAACCCTACCCCCTCCCAACCGACGAAGAGCATGAGGTAGGAATCGCCGCTGACCAGGATCATCATCATGGCGATGAACAGGTTCAAAAACACAAAGAAGCGGCGGAATCGGCCGGGGTCATTTTTGAAGCGCACGTCTTCGTGCATGTAGCCGATGGCATAAATGTGGATGAGCGTCCCGACGCCCGAAACGACCAGCATCATTGTGGTCGAGAGGGTGTCCACGCGGAACGTCCAATCCAGTTGCAGATTGCCAATGTGAATCCACTCGCCGAGCGTCCAGCGGAAGGTCTCGCCGTGAGCGGCAGAAACCGAATAAGCCAGCAACGCCGAGACGACAAACGCCGCCCCGGAGGCTGCACTGGCGATCCAGCCAATAGCCTTTTCACTCAGACGGCCACCAAAAATGATGTTGATGAGCAATCCCAGGACGGGCGCAAACACCAGCCAGGGAGCGAGGAAGAAGAAACCTTGATTTTCCATGGGTTATCCCTTGAG
>JBMFPJ010000042.1:0-9667 GCA_049969175.1 Anaerolineae bacterium
CGGTTAACCCGCCGCTGAAAAAATCAAATATGAGGCGCACCAGCGGTAGCCATGCGCCCACATGAACGATGATTTGCAAAGGGGTGAAACGAGGCTTTTTCATCGGCGGGGCTAGTAGTTTTGCATTAAATCCATGCCGGTGTACAGGTGAGCTACTTGCTCCGCATAGCCATTGAATGGAAGAGTCGGGCGGCGTCCCAGCTCACCAATGCGCCGCTCGGTGGCCTGCGACCAGCGCGGGTGTGGACGATCTGGATTGACGTTGGAGTAAAAACCATATTCGTTCGGGGCAATTGTGTTCCAGAAGGTGGCTGGTTGCTCTGCTACCAGTTCGATTTTGACAATTGCCTTGCTGGATTTGAAGCCATATTTCCACGGCACAACCAGGCGTATCGGCGCGCCGTCTTGTTTGGGCAATTCTTCCCCGTACAGACCCGTCGCCAAAAGGGTCAGTTCGTGCATGGCTTCATCCAGGCGCAAGCCCTCCTGATAAGGCCAGGGGTAAAACGGGTTGTTTTGCCCCACCATTTCCTCGGGGCGAGAAACACTGACAAAACGCACGAATTTCGCCGCCGAGGTGGGTTCGACTTCTTTGAGCAAACTGGCCAGCGGAAAGCCCTGCCAGGGGATCACCATGCTCCAGCCTTCTACGCAGCGCAGGCGGTAGATGCGCTCTTCCTGGGGAAATTTCTTCAGCAGGTCTTCAAGGGCATAGGTTTTGGGGTTGCGCACCAGGCCACTGACCTCTACCGTCCACGGATGGGTGGTGAAGTTTTCGCTCAGGGTGGCCACGGCTTCTTTGTCCGTGCTGAATTCGTAGTAATTGTTGTAATGGGTGATCTGATCGAAGGAATTGAGCACATCTCCTAACTCATCGCTGCGACTGGCGGCCTGCGGTTCACTGCTCGGACCCGGGCCGGACGCGGCCACCCCCGGCATGCACGCGGCGAGCAGCGCGCTCCCGCCGAGGAAGCCAGCGGCTTTGAGAAAATCGCGTCGCGAGAGATAAACATGGCGCGGGGTAATTTCAGAAGAAGGAAGAGAAGAGAATTTCATGTTTCATGAAAGCAGTCTGAAATATCCAGTTTCAGTAAATCACGAATTCGGTGTCATTGCGAGGCGGCCAATCTCCTGGCAAAATTGGCCAGAGGTGGCATGAAGACGGGAGCTTGCTTCTCCCCACGCGTCGCTCGGGGCAGGCGCTTTGCTCGCAATGACACATTAAACCTGTGATTTACTGAGTTTTCTTTATTTTTTAATTCCACGCTGCCAAGACGCAGAGAAATAAACTTTTTGAAAGCCTTTGCGTCTTTGCGTTAAAAACAAGCCTTTTTGCGATGGGTTATTATACTCTCAAAGATTCGGGCAGAATATAGTCCAGAAATCCCAGGGTGTATCTCTGCGTTGAAATCGCTCATTTGCCTGACCTGTGGTTTATAATTCTTTTGACATGGATGCTAAAACTCTTTCTGTCCTGGAATATCCGAAAATTCTGGCGCGGCTGGCTGGTTATTGTGATTTCTCGGCTTCGAAAGAGCTGGCTCTGACGTTGGTACCCACCCATTCGTATGACCTGGCCCTGGATCGCCTGGCGGAGACGAGCGAAGCGCGGCGACTGCTTGCTGTGCAGGATGTGGGCGTTGGGGGTGCACACGATATTCGTCCCGCTGTTGATCTGGCTGCGCGGCGTGGTGTCCTTGAACCGCAGCAACTTTTGGAGATTAAAGCCACCCTCATCTCTTGCCGCGAACTGAAAAAAACGCTGGAAAGGAAAGCCAGCGATTATCCCCACCTGGCTGAAATTGCCCTCGGTCTGCCACAGACGTATGGCCTGGTCGAGGCCATTACGCGCGTCCTTTCGGAGCGCGGCGAAGTGCTCGATTCGGCCTCCGAGAAGCTGGCCCGTTTGCGCCGTGAGATCAAGGCCACGCATGATCGCTTGATGGGGCGCTTGCAAAGGTATCTCACCGAATTGGCGCCCAAGCTGCAAGAGCAAATCATCACCCAGCGCGATGGCCGCTATGTTATTCCCTTGCGGGCCGAATTCAAGGGACAGGTGAAAGCCATTATCCACGATCAATCGGCCTCCGGAGCGACTCTTTTTGTCGAACCGTTGCCGATCGTGGAAATAAACAATCAATTGCGTGAACTGCAATTGCAAGAACGCGACGAAGAGCGGCGTATCCTGGCCGAGCTCTCCGCCCAAATTGGTCAATATCGCCAGGAATTGATTTACGGTGTTGAAAATCTGGCCGCGTTAGACCTGGCTTTCGCCAAAGCCAAATATGCTGAAGAACTCAAAGCCAGTGAGCCGCTCCTTCGCCCACTGTCCCCGGCCAAAGGCCATCCCCCCACCTTCAAGCTTTTGCGCGCCCGCCATCCTCTCCTCGATCCCGAAACCGTTGTGCCGATTGATTTCAACCCCCCCGCCGACACGCGAGCCGTGATCATCACCGGTCCCAACACTGGCGGAAAGACCGTCGCTCTCAAAACTGTGGGGTTGCTGACGCTGATGGCGCAAAGCGGTTTGCACATTCCGGCGCAAAGCGGCTCAGAATTGCCTTTTTACCGCTCCGTCTATGCCGATATTGGCGACGAGCAATCCATCGAACAATCACTCAGCACCTTTAGCGGCCATATCACCAACATCATTCACATTTTGAAAAACGCTGATGAACACTCCCTGGTGATGCTGGATGAACTTGGCGCTGGCACCGACCCTCAAGAAGGGGCCGCCCTGGCACGCGCCATTCTCTCTCATTTGTTGGCGCGGGGCATTACCACGTTAGTCACCACCCATCACCCTGAATTGAAAACCTTTGCGCATGTTACCCCAGGGGTGGTCAATGCCAGTGTGGAATTTGATTTGAAGACTCTGCGTCCCACCTATCAGCTGACGATTGGCCTGCCTGGCCGCTCCAATGCTATTGCCATTGCGCAGCGCCTCGGCCTGGACCCGGAAATTGTCGCCGCGGCAAAAAGCGAGATTCACCCTGATGAGCAGCGCGCCGATAAATTGCTCGATGACATTCGCAAAGAACGCAATCGTCTGGCTCGTGAGCGGCAAAAAATGGAAAAAAGCCGTGCCCACCTGGAGGCTCAGGCTCAGGAATTGCAAAAGCGCCTGGAAAGGATCGAAGAGGAACGCCGCGAGATTCTGGCCAGGGCGCGTGCTGAGGGGGAATTGGAAGTGGAAATTCTCAAACAAAACCTGGCCAGCCTCAAGGCACAATTGAAAAAAGCGCGTCAACCCCTGGAAGTGTTGAAAGCCGTGGAAGAGAAAGTGGAAGCGCTTGGAGAAAAGATCACCCAACCGGTGGAGCGGCATCCCGCTGAAATGACTATCGCTGGGATGGGAGGACAAACGTTTGCGCCGTTCTCGCCGGGAGACCGCGTCCTCGTCAGCTCGCTAAATGCTGAAGGGGTCATTTCCGCTCTGGGGGAGTCCGAGGCGGAAGTGCAGGTGGGCAGTCTGCGTGTGCGGGCGCGGTTGAGTGATCTCAAACGTAAGGGCGCGGCGGTCCAGGACGAAGAACCGCGGGAAGTCAGCCCGGGTTACCCGCTGAAGGCCTCGCCGCGGATGGAGCTCGATTTGCGTGGTCAGATGACCGAGGATGCTCTCGAAATTCTGGATCGGTACCTGGAGCAGGCTTACCTGGCGCGCTTGCCCTTTGTCCGTATTATCCATGGTAAGGGTACAGGGGCGCTGCGTCAGGCAGTCCGCCAGGCGTTGCGTGGGCACCCGCATGTGCGTTCGTTCGAGGATGGCGATCCGCGCGAGGGTGGGGATGGGGTTACCATTGTAAAACTGGTCAATTGAGCAAATTGGAGGAGAGATGAAATTAGAGGATGCCATTCAACAAATGCAGAGTAAAATTCTGGCGATCTCTCCTGCTGCAACGATTAAAGTGGCGCGCATCTCCGCAGAGGAGGCGCGTCTTTCGGTGTATGCACCGGCAGAGGAGATGCAGGCGATCAAGGAGGCTACTTTTCAGCCCGCGCTGGATTTTTTGAACAACGAGGGACTGGATGTGCAGGTGTTTGTCTATGATAGCGCCTCGGCGTCTGCGTGATCTTCAGGATGCCCCATTATGCGAATTACAAAAATTTTGCGTAAAGGTCAGGAAACCATTTTGCGGTTTCTGAACGCCTTTGGGGGCGGGTCGGTTGCGCTGGGGGCGAACAACCGTTATGCCACGCCGGGGTTTTTTATCTATGCCAACACGTCTATCCGCGGGTATATCGAGAATGTCTTTTTCAAAAAAGAAGAATTGTTGCTCAAGGCTCTGGCCGAAAGTGGCTTGCCGACCGAGGAAGGGCCGTTTGGGGCAATGAAGAAAGAACAGGAGAAAAGTAAAGAGACTGCCGATCTTTTGTTCAAGGCGGCGCCTGCCTGGCAGGCTGGCGAGGCGGATGCGCGTGTGGAAGTGGGGTGGGCTGCCAGCGAATATACGGCCCTTCTGTGGAAGCATTTAGAGCGCCTGCGGACTCTGGTCTTTCCGTTACTGGAGCAGAATCTTTTGCCTGAGGATGAGCGTAAGATGGCGGAGGGCCTGAACAGCATTGTGTTTGCCGAGGCGTTGGGGGAGGAAGGTGATCCCTATCTTCGTTTGATTGAAGCCCTGGAGGAAGAACTCGCTGATTGGAAATAGTCGCCCCTGACATTCCCATTATTTTTTTCCAAAGGTTTTCTATGTTTGAATTGAAACGCACTCCTTTTCACGAACGAACTGCTAAACTTTGTCTGCCGCAAAATTGGCGGCGTTGGGCAGGGTATCTCGTTGCCGGCTCGTATGAGTTGACGCTGGATCGCGAGTATTGGGCGATTCGTAACGCGGCTGCCTTGATTGATATCTCGCCTTTGATGAAGTATCTGATTCGCGGCCAGGATGCGGCTCGTTTGCTTAACCGGGTGGTGACGCGCGATATTGAAAAAATGCAGGTGGGGCAGGTGTATTACACCGGCTGGTGCGATGAGGATGGCAAGATGATTGACGATGGCACGGTTGCTCGCCTGGATGAAATGACTTTCCGACTCACTTCTGCCGAGCCGAACCTGCGTTGGTTGACGATGAATGCTTTTGGCATGGATGTGGAAATTTTGGACGAAACGGATCGCCTGGCCGCGCTCAGTTTGCAGGGACCCCATTCAAGGTCCGTTTTGAGGCGGGTTTGTGAGTTCGATGTGGATGGGTTGCGTTATTTCCGCTTGATGTCCAATAAGATTCAAGGGATCGAGGTCACCATTTCCAGAACCGGTTACACGGGCGACCTGGGTTATGAGATCTGGCTGGAGGCGAGAGATGCTCTGCCGGTGTGGGATGCTTTAATGCGCGCCGGAGCAGATTACGGTATCACCCCCGTGGGGATTCTCGCCCTGGATATGGCGCGGGTGGAGGCGGGCTTGTTCATGCTGGATGTGGATTACACTTCGTCCAATCAGGCCTGGATTGAGGCGCAGAAGTCTTCGCCGTTTGAACTGGGGCTGGATTGGACGGTGGCATTGGATAAGCCAGGGTATTTTGTGGGGCGGC
The DNA here is from genome assembly GCA_049969175.1 of Anaerolineae bacterium. Classification (GTDB taxonomy): domain Bacteria; phylum Chloroflexota; class Anaerolineae; order Anaerolineales; family Villigracilaceae; genus DAOUAN01. Next base: position 5,535 of record JBMFPJ010000042.1, read on the forward strand.
GCGCCCTGGAGCGTGAAAAGAAAACAGGATCAGCCTGGAAAATGGTAGGGCTGGAAGTGGATTGGGTGGGGATGGAGCGATTGTTTGCCGCGGTGGGGCTGCCACCACAAATTCCAGGGATGGCTGTACGGGCGAGTTTGCCCGTGCTGATTGGGGAGGTGCAGGTGGGGTATGTCTCTACGGCTACCTGGTCACCCTTGCTGAAGAAGTATATTGCTCTGGCGCATTTGCGGCGGCCTTATTTTGAGGTGGGGACGGCGGTGCGCATGGAGGTGACGGTGGAGCATCAGCGCCGCTACGCAGCGGCGCGAGTGGTGCGCCTGCCGTTTTACGAGCCGGAGTGGAAGAAGAAATAATTTGCAGGGCAACTCGTCACGAGTTGCCCTGCAAAGGGAATGAAACATTATTGTTCGGGTGCGCCGGCTTGAATCCAGGCAATCAGTTGGGCGATCTCTTCTGGCAGTAATTGGCCGGGGTGACCGCCCGCTTTTTGTTTTTGAATTAGCAGGCTGTTTTCTGGGTCACTTGGGATGATTGCTGGGCCAGATTGTCCGCCTTTGATTGCGTCGGCGTAGGTGCTGAGATTCAAGCCGCCGAGGGCGGCGGTGCCATGACAGACAACACATTTTTGCTGGAAGAGAGGGCCAACGTAGCCATTCCAGCTGGGCGCGGCGGCCTGGGGCGTGGTGGCGGTTCCTTCAGTGGTAGCCGGCTCAGGGATGGGAGAAGGAAGCGGGGTGTTCGTCGGGATGGGAGTGGGCAGGGGGGTGGCGGTCTGAGGGACGAAGACCTCGTAGGTGTTCAGCACGTCTGTGGAAATGCCATATTGTTTCATGATCGTTTCGTTGGTATGACATTTGGCACAGAGAAGAGGGGTGTTGTTGCGGAAGTCAGCCGTGGTTGGGTCTTGAATGTTGTGCACGCCGTGGCAATCGGTGCAGGTGGGAACGTATTGGTTGCCTTCCTCGGTCAAGGCTGCGCCGTGGACGCTTGCTTTGTATGTGTCGTAAATGGTGCTGTGGCAACGGGCACAGGTTTGTGGGATCTGCAAGCGGGCGCCGAGCAATAATTTGCCGGTTTCTTTATCGGTGAGACGGCTTTGTGTGTGGGGGTTGTGACAGTCGGTGCAAATGGCGGCGTTGGTGTTGCCGGCAGCCAGGGCGCGCTGGTGGACGCTATCCATGCTTTTTTCGTATTGTTCGGCATGGCAGTTTTGGCAGGTGGTGTAGTTTTCCAGCGAAAAATCGCGCGGCGTGCTGGCAGTGAGAGCGGGATGGGGGAATTCGGTGATGTTGGTATGGCAATCTGTGCAAGCGATGTTTTCCTGATTGTGTACCGAGGCCGCAAATTTTTGTGGGTCAATGGTAAGGTAAAGAATCCCATCGCCGAGTTTGCGCGTCATGTTGGCCTGTTGGTGGCAGGCCAGGCAGGTATTGTTGGATGGGCGCTGAGCAGGTTGGGCGGCTGCGGCAGAGGGAAGTTTGCCTGTGAAGAAGAGGAGGATGATTATCCCGAGGACACTTGTCAGAATGCTGAGATATTTCATCTGTTCAGGTATTTTGTTCGGTCTCATCGCATTCTCAATATCACAAAACCATAATGACGCAGGCATAATGGTATTGAAAAAATGGCGGGTGAGGAACTCACCCGCCATTGAATTGAACCCGCCAGCTTAGGGCCGGGTGTAGGCCGAAATGTTGCCGCCCAGGCCCTCGATCGAGTCGAGCAGGAATTGGATGACGTATTTCGGATTGTGGACAAACGCGCCCGGATCTTTCTGGACGTATTGGTAGTTGTAGGCGGCCTTCAGCAAACGCGGCGTCCATTTGTTGTAGGCAACCGGAGCGTTGTTTTGGCCCTGATCGGGCTTGCCGTCGCCATCGGCATCGGCGAAGAAGTAGGGGTAGGCGTTAACGTCATAGACAATGCCCAGACCGGCCGTCTCTTTGGCGTACTTTTGAATCTGGGCAAGCAGGATTTCCTGCAAGCCCTCGATTTCATAGTACATCCCTTCCTGAACGTTGCCATCGCCATCGTAATCCATCAACGATGAAGGCTCGCGGACTTTCTTCAGATCGTCCACGGTCTTTACTTCGTTGTGGCAGAAGGCGCATTGTTCGATTTTGACTTCCAGGGTGTGGGGATTGTGGCAGCCGGTGCAGGTGTTGTAGCCGGACACATGATCGTGCATGGTGTTTAACCAGACAAGTTGTACAATAAATTTGGACATTCAAAACATGATGACACCATCTACTGCCTGGGCACAGGTGTACTTTTTTGTACTTTTCCTTTACGGTCTGGCCTTTTTTAGCATGGGGGTTGGAATGCTGCTTGAGGCCAACCGCCTGCCCGTTGCCGCTGCAACGCGTTCTCTTCATTTCCTGGCGGTGTTTGGCCTGATTCATGGTTCTCATGAGTGGCTGGAAGCGCTCATGTTGCAGGCCCATCTCTGGGGGATTCCTGTCGCGGCCGAGGTAGAATGGGTGCGCCTGGGAATGTTATTGACTTCTTTTGTATGCTTGCTGCTTTTGCTATTTCATTGTGGCGTTTTGTCTCGTTTCGTTTCAATCTTTGGGGAGTTTATGGATTCATTGTTGTTTATGAAACAGGGATGTCGCTGAGTACCTGGCTTGCCTGGCAGAAAAATGCGCTTCCTCAGGGCGATTTTCTGGATGCCGTGGTGCGCTATTTGCTGGCAGTGCCCGCGGCTGCCTTTTCGGCGCTGGCGCTAAAGGGACTTTCCGGGCAGGTTGGGCGACAGGGACGGGTCTCTCTGGCCAAAAACATGATGTGGTCTTCAGTAGGGTTTGGGTTGTATGCCGTGACCCAACTTTTTGTCCGCCCATTACCGTTTTTTCCAGCAAATGTGCTCAATGAGCAGGTCTTTTTGCTTGGAACGGGGTTTCCTATTCAAACAGTGCGTATGCTCGCCGCACTGGTGATTACGATTGGATTGTTGATGGCGGCGCAAACGATGGACGCGGAAAGAAAGAGGCAATTCCTCGCGGCGCAACAGGCCCAGTTGGAAGCTCTGCGCGAGCGCGATGCATTGCGCGGTGATCTTTTGCGGCACATTGTGCAGGCCCAGGAGGAAGAACGAGCGCGCATCGCGCGCGAATTGCACGATGAGACGGCACAGCTGCTTTCGGCGTTCAGGCTGGAATTGGCCACCCTGTGTGACCTGACGCGGCGTCGGCCAGAGGCCTGGCAGGCCATTGAGCGACTGAATGCCCTCAGCCGGCGGATGTCTAAGGCGATTTATCAGATGATTTACGATCTTCGTCCGGCTCAACTGGATGATTTAGGCCTGGTTGCGGCGTTGAAGAGCTATTTTGAGCAAGATTGCGTGCAGCAAGGATTACAGGTGGAGTTCGCGGTGAGCGGCAATCCTCGCCGGCTGGAGCCTCTGATGGAGACGGTTCTCTTCCGCGTGGCGCAGGAGGCTCTATGCAATGTCCTCCGCCATTCGGGGGCGAATCAGGCCTGGGCCCGGTTGCGCTACGAAGCGAGACAGGTTATTTTGCAAGTGATAGATCAGGGGTATGGGTTCGATCCGAACGAATCTTTTCATCCACCGCGAGGCTGGGGGCTGGCCGGAATGCGCGAACGAGTCGAAGCGGCAGGTGGAACGTTACGGCTGATCTCTGCCCCTGGCCAGGGAACGACGGTGGATGTCTCGATCCCCGTGCCCGAGGAGGAACACAATGGAACCAATCACAATTCTACTGGTGGATGATCACGAGGTGGTGCGCGCTGGCCTGCGCTCTTTTTTGGAAAAACAAGAGGGGTTTCAAGTGGTGGCTGAGGCATGTAATGGTTTGGAGGCGTTAAATCTCGTGCGGGCGGTGCAGCCGCGCGTCGTTCTGATGGACATTACCATGCCGACGATGGATGGTCTGGAGGCTGCCCGTCAGATTAAAAAACTTTTCCCTGATTGTCTGATTGTAGCACTCACGGTTCATGAAGATAAGCAGTATTTTATGGCCATGCTGGCTGCCGGTGCTTCGGGCTATGTGACCAAGCAGGCGGCAGCAGATGAACTGGTAGCGGCCATTCGGGCGGTGGCTGCGGGGCACGTCTATTTGCAGCCGGCGTTGGCGCGCTGGCTGTTGGAAGATTATCAACGCCTTGTC
>JBMFPJ010000043.1:0-9658 GCA_049969175.1 Anaerolineae bacterium
ACTTGAAGGATGAAACTCCTCATTACCGGCTCCAGTGGCCTGCTTGGCCTCAACCTGGCTCTTCAGGCAGCGGCCAACCATGAAGTCATCGGTGTGGATCGCAATCAACTCCGCGGCGTTCCCTTTCAGCTGATTTGTACAGATCTGCTGACTGCCGGGATCGTGGATCACCTCCTCGACCAAACCCACCCTCAGGCGGTGATTCACTGCGCTGCGCTGGCGGACCTCGAGGCCTGCGAGGCCAACCCCGAGCTGGCGCGTCGCCTGAATACCGAGCTGCCGGCGCAATTTGCCGAAGCCTGCCGAAGACGCGGCGTTGCCTTCCTCCACATTTCCACCGATGCCGTCTTTGATGGCCAGAAAGATGGCTTTTACACCGAAGATGATCCCCCTCATCCGCTTAGCGTTTATGCTCGCACCAAAGTGGATAGCGAACGGGCTGTGCTGGAAGTGTATCCACAGGCCATTGTCGCCCGCGTCAACTTTTATGGCTGGAGCCTGCGCGGCACGCGTAGCCTGGCTGAATTTTTCATCTCCAACCTCAGCCAGAACAAAATCATCAACGGTTTCACCGACGTTTATTTTTGTCCCATGTTTGTCAATGATTTGGGCACTACCTTGCTGAAGATGTTGGAAAAACACCTGAGTGGCCTGTACCACGTCGTCGGCCCGCAAGCGATGAGCAAGTACCAGTTTGGCGCGGAGATCGCCCGCAAATTTGGCCTGCCCGAAGCCAACATCGTTCCCAAATCCATTCATGCCTCCGACCTGACCGCCCCGCGCTCGCAAAATTTATGTCTTTCTACGGCAAAAGTATCCACCGCGCTGGGCGAGCCTCTCCCCTCTTTTTCCACAGGTTTGGATCGGTTTTATGCACAATACCAGCAAGGTTATCCACAAAAATTGCGAAGTTATGCACAGGTTTCATAGACCCCGAGGTCTAAATCGTCCATCTTTACTCGCTGGAGGAACCCATGGAAATCAAAATCGGAAATCGTCTGATCGGCCTCAACCATCCCACTTACTTCATCGCCGACATTGCCGCCAACCACGATGGCTCGCTGGAGCGTGCCAAATTGCTCATCCGCCTGGCCAAAGAAGCCGGGGCAGATGCTGCCAAGTTCCAGAATTTTCAGGCTCCTAAAATCGTCTCGGATTATGGCTTCAAAGCCATGGGCGGACAGGTCAGCCATCAGGCGACCTGGAAAAAATCCGTCTTTCAAGTCTATAAAGAAGCCTCTATCCCTTTCGAGTGGACGCCCATCCTGAAAGAAGAGTGCGACAAAGTGGGGATTGACTACTTCACCTCGCCCTATGACTCCGAAGCCATTGAATATGTGGACCCCTACATCCCCGCTTACAAGATCGGCTCGGGCGAAATTGATTGGATTGAGGCCCTTGAACACATGGCCTCCAAAGGCAAACCCGTCATCCTGGCAACCGGGGCTTCGACCATTGGCGAGGTGCAACGCGCCGTTCACGCCATTTTGGCCATCAACAAGCAACTGGTGCTCATGCAGTGCAACACCAACTACACGGCCAGCCCCGAAAATTACGATCACATCCATCTCAATGTGCTCAAAACTTATGCTACCATGTTCCCTCAGGTGATCTTGGGGCTTTCGGATCATACCCATGGGAATGCCACGGTGCTTGGCGCGGTGACCCTCGGCGCCCGCGTGATCGAACGTCACTTTACCGATGACAACAACCGCGAAGGCCCAGACCACAAGTTTGCCCTCAACCCCGAGGCCTGGGCGCACATGGTGGAAGAAACCCGCCAGCTGGAACGCGCCCTCGGCTCGCCCGATAAATTCATCGCAGGCAATGAGCAGCAGACCGTCATCGTCCAACGTCGCTGCCTGCGCGCCGCCCGCGATATTAAAGCCGGCGAGGTCTTCACCCGCGAGATGATTGACGTGCTCCGCCCGGCGACGCCTGGCGCCATCAAACCCCATGAGATTCCCAACGTGATTGGCACCCGCGCCCTGCGCGACTTGAAATATGGCGAGGAATTGCGCTGGACTGACCTGGGCGCTTAATCACAGTGGATGGCAGCCTGACGGCTTAGTCGGCTGATTGATCTTTATGCGTATCCTCTACTTCTCGCTCGATTACACCCCTCACGATCATCGTTTCCTCTCTGCCCTGGCAGAGACGGGACATGAGGTGTATTTCCTGCGCCTGCAACGCGGTCCGCGTCAACTGGAAGACCGGCCACTTCCGCCGCAGATCGAACAAGTGTACTGGGCGGGTGGCAACGGCCCCTTCCGCTGGCGCGACCTGCCGCGCCGGTTGCTGGACCTGCAGCGGGTGATCCGCACGATTCGCCCCGACCTTATCCACGCCGGCCCCATCCAGACGAGCGCTTTCCTCGCCGTGCTCTCCGGTTTTCGTCCTGTCTTGACCATGTCTTGGGGCTTTGACCTGATGGAGGATGTCCACAAAAACAGGTGGATGGAATGGGTGACCCGCTACACCTTGCGCCGCTCCACGTTTTTTACCAGTGATGCCAGCGTGACCCGCGACAAGGCAATCGCCTACGGCATGGATCCACAGCGCACGATGGTCTTCCCCTGGGGAGTAGATTTAACTCACTTCACCCCCAAAAAATGGTCAGATTCGGGGGAGGCGTTTACCCTCTTCTGCAATCGCTCCTGGGAATCGCGCTACGGCGTGGATGTGCTTGCTCGCGCCTTTGTTGAAGTCGCCGCGACTCACCCGCAGGTGAATTTGTTGTTGTTGGGTGGCGGCTCGCAAGCCCAACTCATCCAACGCATTCTGCGCGAAGGCGGTGTTTGGGAGCGGGTGACCATGCCAGGGCAGATCCCTCAGCGCGAGCTGCCGCGCTGGTATCATCTGGCTGACCTGTACATCTCCCCCTCGCATGTGGATGGCTCATCCGTCTCGCTAATGGAAGCCCTGGCTTGTGGGCTTCCCTGCCTGGTCTCTGATATTCCGGCCAACCGTGAATGGGTGCATGAGGGCGAAAATGGCTGGCTCTTCCCCGATGGCGATGCCCATGCCCTGGCCGAAAAGATTCGCGCCGCCCTCGCTCAAAGGGAGAATCTGCCCATCGTTGGCCGCGCCGCCCGAAGGTCCGCCGAGATGCGGGCCGATTGGCAGAAAAATTTTCAGCGTTTACTCGAGGCCTATCAGCAGACTCTACGCTATGGAGGAAAATCCTAATGCTCACTTTTCAACAATTGCTCGATGGTTTTCGCCAAACCGGGGTGCAACCTGGTGAGACCATCATGGTGCACACCTCGTATAAATCGCTTGGCGGGGTGGAAGGTGGTGCCGATACCGTGATCGACGCGTTGCGTGCCCTGGTGGGGCCGGAGGGAACAGTGTTGTTTCCCACTTTCAATTTTCAATCCTGGACGGAAACGCATTATTTCGATATTTTGGAGACTCCCTCCAAAATGGGCATGATCACCGAATTGGCTCGCCTCCGCCCAGACGCCCGACGGACTCCGCATCCCATTTATTCGTTCGCTGCTTTGGGCCGCCGCGCCGCAGAGTTTGCCGCCTGCGAGGATGTGGAGGCCTATGGCCCGAACTCGGTGTTTGCTCTTTTCCACAAGACCAATGGCACGATCATCAGCATTGGGCTGGATTTCAACAGTACCTTTTCCATGCATCATTACATTGAGTACAACGTGGGTTGTAACTATCGTCGCATCAAGGAGTTTTCGGGCATTTATGTTGGCTATGACCGCATGCCGCGGATTAAGACCTACACCATGTTCGTCCGCAAGGATGACCGGGTAAAGACGTACATTGTGCCGGGAATGAACGATCTTCTGGCCGCCGGTGTGATCAAGGAAATTCAGGTTGGGGCGGCGAAGGTGCATTTTGCCAGCGCCCAGGAGTTTTACGATAACATGGCAGTCATTGTGCGCGAGCATCCGGAGAAATTGCATTACATTGAAGAACCGCGATATTAGAAATTTTATGAAGCCTTATGCCTCACTCAAATCTATCCTGGCGGAGTTTTTCCCCCTTCATCGCACCCTCGCATCCGCAGGCCAGGATAGAACGTTGGAGATCATTGGCACCTGGATGCCACCTACCTCGGACTACCGCATTGAAACTTACGCACCGCTCACCCCCGTCTGGACCTGGCAGGTGCCGGAGCGGTATGTGGTTCACGAGGCCTATCTGGAGATCGAAGGTGGCGAGCGGATTGTGGATTTCCGCCAGAATCCGCTGCACCTGGTTTCTTATTCCCTACCGGTGGATCGGGTTCTCACCTTCGCGGAGCTGCGGCCACATCTTTACTTCAATGAGGAACGTCCGCACGCCATCCCCTGGGTGTTCAAATATTACCAGCGCGATTGGGGCTTTTGCCTCCCCAAAGATCTTTTCGACCGCCTGCCACGCGATCAAAAATATCGGGCGGTCATCCGTTCGGAATTTGTCACCGATCCGGCGCAAGGCTTCAAGGTGGCGACGGCGGTTGTTCATCCCGTGGGAGGACCGAACCCCGCAGCGGGGGAATTCCTGATTCAGGCGCATACCTGTCACCCCATGCAAGCCAATGACGACGGATCGGGCGTGGTCAGCGCCATTGAACTGGCCTGGCGCTTGAGCGAAAATCCCTTGCCGCCCGGCTCGATGAGTGTCCGCTTTTGGTTTGGCCCGGAGACCATCGGCACGATTGCCTGGCTGGCGCACAACGAAGACCTGATTCCCCGCCTGCGCGGCGGAATCTTCCTGGAAATGACCGGCAACCGCAACCGCATTGCCTGGCATCATAGCCGTCAGCACATTCATCTTTTAGATCGAGTCGCCGGGCATGTGTTGCGCCCCCACAACCCCGAAGAGCGCGAATTTGCTGCCGCCCCCGCCAACGATGAGCGCGTGGTCAATGGGCCGGGGGTAAATATTCCCTGCATTTCACTCAATCGCTGGCCGTATGCTGAATATCACACCAGCGACGACAACCTGGATATTATTGACGAGGCCATGCTGGTAGAAGCCGCAGATCTCGCCGAGCAAATCGTTCGTATCTATGCCACGAACTACATCCCGCGACGCACCTTTCGCGGTCCGGTTTTTCTCAGCGGACATGGCCTGTGGGTGGATTGGCGCGAAAACTGGGCGCTCAACCGCGCCATCGAAAAAATCATGATGCGCTTCGAGGGTGCACATACTATTTTCGACATTGCCGAACAGCTCGGCCTGGATTACTGGATGGTGCGCGACTATGTCGAAAAATTCCGTGCCAAAGGTCTGATCACCTCCTTGCCCATCCCTTCCGAAGCACCGCTCGAATAATCCAGGTACAATAGTTGGTGTTTGTCGTGTTACTGTTCGCCACTACGCTTACTGGCTATGCTGGATGGTCAAATCCAGCCCGCCAGCAGCGGATTTGACCATCCGCAGCAGCAAATGACAAATCGAAAGCGAGCCTGAGCACTTCCCCTTCGAAGCGCTTTTCAGCAGATCGCTCCTGATTGCATAGCTGTTCGTTGCGTTAATCTTTAAGCCCCAGGTGTTTGCAGCAGCCGATTGCCTGTGTGACAAATTTTTATCCTGTTACCACGATTTGAAAGGAGATTCCTCATGGTACTTACCCTCCTCTTCGCCTTCTTCCTAGCCATCGCGGCGGCGATCTTTGCTTTGCAGAACCCCACCCTGGTTGTGGCCAATTTCTTTGGCTATAAGGTAGAAGGATCCCTGGCGCTGTTTGTGCTTATCGGCCTGGCCGTGGGTTTCCTCATCGGCGTACTGGTAATGACCCCCGGTCGAATCAAAAGCAGCCTGAGTAATGCTCGTTTCCGCAAACGCATTGCTGAGCTGGAAGCCGGCCTGGAGCAAAAAGCCAAAGCCCCATCAGAAGAAAAAGAATCTACCCCCTCTGCGGAGCCCCCTGCGCCCAAGCCATGAAACCGCGGGTGATTGCCATTATTCAAGGACGGATGTCTTCCTCCCGTCTGCCGGGGAAGATTCTGGCCGATATTGCCGGTCAACCCATGCTGCGCCGCGTCTATGCCCGGACCTCGCGCGCGGCCACCGTTACCGAGACGATCTTCGCCACCACGAGCGATCCTAGCGATGATCCCGTGGCTGAATATTGTGAGTGGAGCGGCATTCCTTTTACCCGCGGCCATCTGTACGATGTGCTCGACCGCTACTATCAGGCTGCTCGCGCTGCCCGCGCCGAGGTGGTGGTGCGCATCACCGCCGATTGTCCGCTGATTGACCCCGCTCTCATTGATGATGTCGTCCGCACCTTGCTGGAGGACGGTTATGACTTTGCCTGCAACCGCCTGCCTCCGCCCTGGCAGCGTACCTACCCCATTGGCCTGGATGTAGAAGTCTGCACCTTCCCTGCCCTGGAGCGCGCCTGGCAGGAGGGCAAAGAAGCGTATCATCGTGAGCACGTCATGCCTTATTTTTACGAAGAGGCAAAATTCGAAACCAAAATCAAAGGCCAGAAATCTGCTCTCTCGCCTTTGACCTTCGACCTTCGAAGCGGGGAATCGCCTCGCGGCTTTCGCCTCGCCTTGCTCGATCATCCCACCGATTTTGGCGCATACCGCTGGACGGTGGACACCGCCGCTGACCTGGAGTTCATCCGCCAGGTCTATGCCCGTTTTGAAGGTCGCGATGACTTTTCGTGGAAAGAAGTTCTCGATCTTGTTCACAAGGAACCCGATCTGATGAAAATCAACGCGGGAGTGCAACACAAAACGTTGAAAGATGTTGATCCCCGAGCACTGCAATGACTTTGATTACCCTTTTTTCGGCGCCTAAACCCTTTACCCATCCACACATTGCCACTATTCAACGGAATGCCATTCGCTCCTGGACGCTCTTACCCGAAGTGGAGGTCATTCTATTGGGGGAAGAGGATGGCCTGGCCGAAGCGGCGCGTCAATTGAGTGTGCGCCACATTCCCCAGGTGGAGCGAAATGCCGCTGGCACGCCTTTGATTTCCTCCATGTTTCAGCTGGCGCGCCAGCACAGCCAGAGCGAATTGCTTTGCATCATCAATGCCGATATCCTGCTCCTGCCCGATTTCGTCGCTGCCGCCCAACAGGTGAAAAAACTGCATGATCAGTTTGTGATGGTCAGTCAGCGTTGGGATGTGGATGTCACTGTCCCGTTGGATTTTGGGGCGGGGTGGGAGCGTCAGCTGGAAGCCCTCGTCCGGGGGCGCGGCCGGCTACATCGTCCCGCCGGAAGCGATTTTTTCCTCTTCCCCCGCTCGTGCTATACCACCATCCCTGATTTTGTCATCGGTCGCGCTGGCTGGGATAACTGGATGATCTACCAGGCGCGCAGGGAAAAATGGCCGGTCATTGATGTGACGCCCTCCGTGATGATCGTGCATCAAAATCACGATTATTCCCATTTGCCGGGGGGGCGCCCCCATTATGATCATCCCGATACCCATGAAAATATTCGCCTGGCTGGCGGACAGGGACATATCCGCTACACCATTCTGGATTCGACGCACCAGCTGGTGGGTGGTAAACTTGTTCGCCCACCGTTGACCGCCCTGCGCTTTCAACGCAAAGTGGAATTGTTGCTGCGTGCCCTCTTCTTTTTTCTGCCCGAAAGCTGGTTGGAAAACCTGGCGCGCCCCAAACGCTGGCAGAAACGGCTGCGGAAACTTTTGAGGAAATAGTCTTTTTCATGCTTCGAGAATTTTTCGTTCAACACGTTGGGCGACGTTTTGTCCGCCACTTCAACAATCTGAAAATCGCGGCCATGGCCTTGAGCGTTGCTCGCCAGGCCCCCGCTTCTCAGGGACAGCCGGTGGTGTTTTTCAAGGCGTCCAGCGGCATAGATGACCTTTCCTGGAATGCCGGCTTTCATTTGCTCGCTTCCTGGGCTTTGCGCCTGCAGGGAATCCCGGTGGTGTATTTTGTCTGCAAAAGAGGGATGAGCAAGTGCGTGTTGGGTACCAACCGTGACCGACCCCAGCAGGCCATGCCTTGTCGTTCGTGCATTTACCAGTCGCGCGCTCTCTATGCGGGCGTTCCCTCGCTGAATGCCACCCCTGCGGGGACTCGCCTGGCCTGGTTTGACTTTCAGCGAGATGAAGCGCTGGCGCGGGCACTGGAATCCCTTCCCTTATCTCAACTGATGACGTTCGAATGGCAGGGCGTGCCGCTGGGGAAATTGTGTGTACCGGCTCTGCGTTGGATTTTGCGCATTCACCATTTGCCTGATGACGAACCAACCCGTTTTTTGTTGCGTGAGTACATCCTCTCAGCCTGGAATATCGCCCAAAAATTTGAAAAACTCATTGCCCAGCTGCAACCGCGCGCAGTGGTCGTTTTCAATGGTCAATTCTTCCCCGAAGCCACGGTTTGCTGGGTAGGGCGGCAGCACGGCATTCGTGTCATTACCCATGAGGTCGGCCTACAACCCGCCTCCGCTTTTTTCACCGCGGGCGAGGCAACTGCCTACCCGATTCACATCCCCGCCGATTTTGAACTGAACGCCGAACAAAACGCCCGCCTGGATGCCTACCTGGCCAAACGTTTTCAGGGTGATTTCACCATGGCCGGAATCAAATTCTGGCCCAGCATGAAAGGGTTGGACGAGGCTTTTTTGCAAAAAATGGCGCAATTCAAACAGGTGGTGCCCATTTTTACCAATGTCATCTTTGATACCAGCCAGCCTCATGCCAACACGGTCTTTGAAGATATGTTCGATTGGTTGGACCTGGTGCTGGAGGTGATTCGCACTCACCCGGAGACGTTGTTCGTCATCCGCGCTCACCCCGACGAATTGCGCCTGCGTAAGGCCAGCCGCGAGACGGTGGCCGCCTGGGTGGAGGCCAGTGGAGCGAAAAATGAACCCAATGTTATTTTTGTTGCCCCCAATGAGCCGCTCAGTTCGTATGATCTGATCAGTCGCTCCAAATTTGTCATGGTTTACAACTCCACCATTGGCCTGGAAGCCTCCATCATGGGGGCGCCGGTCTTATGCGCCGGTAAAGCGCGCTTTACTCAGTATCCCACTGTCTTTTTCCCGCAAACGGTGGAAGAATTAAGACAAAAAATGGAAGAGTTTTTGGCCGCCGAAAAAATTGAAGTCCCCCCCGAACATCAACGCCATGCGCGTCGCTTTTTGTATTACCAGTTGTTCCGCACCTCTTTACCCTTTGACACATTCCTGCAACCCTCTATTCGCACCACCCAAGCCCGCTTGAAGACCTTTCGCTTGCAGGCACTTACTCCCGAACATTCTCTGGCACTCAAAGCCATTCTTGATGGTATCCTCCACAATGGTGACTTTTTATTACCAGAGCAGGAGACGGAAAAAGCATGAAAACCTGGCTGCGTGCGATACTCTATCAGAGCGAGAAGCTGGCTCAACGGCTGCGCTTTGCCGCCCTGCCTGAGCCGGCGGGGGGATGGCCTGTTTTGCTGGGCATCTCCTTTCCCAAAAGCGGCACGCATCTGCTCGATCAAATCCTGCTCGGCTTTTCCAAAGTCGCGCCGTATGCCCGCCGCCTGCATTCGTTTTACGCCGAATACGAAGGCGAGAGCGGCGCGAAGCGCGCGCCCGAACAGGCGCTTCGCTGGCTCGATTCGCTTCGCCCGCGCGACGTTGCCTCGGCGCATCTCTTCGCCCGACCCGAAGCCGTCTCCCGCGTCTGTTCGCCCCGCTTCCTCCCATACTTCATCTT
>JBMFPJ010000044.1:0-9641 GCA_049969175.1 Anaerolineae bacterium
CCATCACCGTGCCGAAGGCAGCCAGGTTGGTCAGCACATAGGCAGCCAGGTAGAACACCACGCTGGTCAGGCCAATTTGCGAGAAGAAGCCATCTGATTGCGCCAGGGCAGCAACACCGATCAGAGCATAACCGGCATGAGCGATGGAAGAATAAGCCAGCATGCGCTTGATGTTGGTCTGTGCCAGGGCCAGCAGGTTACCCACCGTCATTGTGATGGCGGAAAGAACGGCCAGAATCAACGTCCAGTGGGAAGTGTAGGAAGGAAAAGCCGCCAGGAACAATCGGGCGAGCACAGCAAACCCCGCTGCTTTGGAGGCCGTGGAAAGGAAACCAGCCACGGGAGTCGGCGCGCCCTGGTACACATCCGGCGCCCAGAAGTGAAATGGCACAGCCGAAATTTTGAAGCCCAATCCAACCAGGATGAGGAAAACCAGGCCCAAAACCACCCCCAGCGAAAGCTGCCCGCTCTGGAACATGGCGGCCAGTTTGTACATATCGGTAGTGGTGGTAAAGCCGAAGAGCAGGCTGAAGCCATAGAGTAGAATGGCCGAAGTCATAGCGCCAAAGAGCAGGTACTTGAAGCCAGCCTCAGCCGAATGGTCATCCGAAAGCATGAAACCAGCCAGGATGTAAAGCGGGATGGAGGTGGTCTCAATCGAAAGGTAGAGCATCACCAGGTCGGCAGAAGTAGCCATCAGGCACATGCCGAGGGTGGCCGCCAGCAAAAGGAGATAGGCTTCGCCGCGACGGCCCAGCTGCTCATGATCGGCCAGAAGGAGGGCGGTGATGGCTGCTGCAAAGAGGAAGAACATTTTGAAGAAGAAACCAAACCAGTCAAAGCGCAGCATTCCACCGAAGACCAGTTGGGGGTCAGCCGGGCGGGCGAAGATCAAGCTGAGAGCCATCGTTGCCAGCAAACCACCAAAGGTCAACCAGCCAGCGTTGCGGCGTTGTTCTTCCTTCCAGAACGGCTCCACAATCAGGAGCATTACGCCCAACAGAAGGATGAGAATTTCGGGGAGAATCGAAAGGAACATGGTCGCAGTGAACATTTATGCACCTCCCAGCAGGTGCAGGATATTTTGGACGCCTGTTTCCACGAGAGGCACCATCAAGCCCGGAAACAGACCGATACCAATCATGAACAGGCACAGGGTGACAATCGCCACTTTGTCCAGGACGGTGATAGGGGTAATGTGCCCTGCAAACTGAGCCGGCATTGGGCCAAAGAAAACCCGCCGAATGACCAGCATGACGTAGGCCGCGGTGATCACAATAGAGATCGAGGCAATGATCGCTACAATGGATGCCTTTTGCCAGACTCCCATGAAAATGGGGAACTCAGCGATGAAACCGGAAAAACCCGGCATGCCCATCGAAACCAGGCCGCCGATGATGAAACCAATAGCCGCTTGCGGCAAGGGTTTGGACATCCCGCCCAGATCGGGGATGTGACGGGTGTGGGCTCGATCATAAACCATGCCGACGACAGCAAAGAAGAGGGCGGTCATCACACCATGGGAGAACATCTGTAAGCCAGAGCCGAGCAGGCCCTCACGCGTCAGCGTGGAAATGCCAAGCATGACCAGGCCCATGTGCGAAACCGAGGAAAAGCCGATGACGTACTTGAAATCGGTCTGAACGAAGGCGATGAAAGCGCCATACACAACGCCAATGGCGGCCAGAGTCATGATCAGCCAGGACCAGGTTTTGGCGCCTTCAGGCAGCAGCATGATGCCCACACGCAGGGCGGCAAAGGCTCCCAGCTTCATCAACACGCCTGCATGGAACATGGACACGGCGGTCGGGGCGGCGACGTGACCATCTGGTGACCAGTTGTGGAATGGCCAGATACCGCCCAACACGGCAAAGCCCAGGAAGACCGGCAGGAACCAAAAGTTCTGGAACGTGGTGGAAAAGCCAGCCTTTTCCAGTTCCAACATATTGAAGGTGTAAACGCCAGTTTGCTGTCCAGCCGTCCAATACATGGCCAGGGCGCCCAGTAAGGCAATGACCGAGCCGACGAACAGGTACAGGGTCAGCTTCATAGCGGCATATTCGCGCGTTTTCACCCAGCCCCAAATGGCAATAAGCAAATACATGGGGAAGACGGCGATTTCGTAGAAGAAAAACAGCATGAACAGGTCGAGGGAAACGAACACCCCAAATACGCCGCTGGCCAGGATGAACAGGAAAGCGAAGAACTCGCGCGGCCGGTCTTGAATACCCGCCGAGACGTGTTCGTTGTAATCGCCCCAGGAGATGAGCACACCCGTGAACATGACCACGCCGGTGAGCAAAACGAGCGGGGCGCTGATTCCGTCCACGCCGAAGTGCAGGCTGATGCCCAGCGCCGGCAACCAGGGATAGATCTCTTCAAACTGGTAGCCAGCCAGCGATTTGTCGTAGGAGAAGTATACCCACAGGGACAGGAACAGCGCAAAGGTGGCCGCAGCCAGGGCAACGGCGCGGATTTCATTCTTTCGCTCAGACGGCATCATCAGGATGATGAGCGCGGCAATGAGCGGGGAAAACGTGATGACACTCAGGACAGGAAAATTCATCATCCACCTCTCAGAACAGCATGACCACAGCCTTGTTGATCACATTCAAAATCCAGGCCGGCCACACGCCAATGACCAGGATGAGGACCATGAGCGGAGTCATAACCAGGATTTCGCGCGTGTTGATCTCGCTCAGGCGATGTTCGCCATGCGCCCATTGCTCATTGAGCGGGCCATGCAGAACTTTCTTGATGCCTTTGAGAATGTACGCGCCCGTAAAGAGCAAGCCGAGCATGCTCAAAGCCGTGTAGGGCGTGAGCAGCGGATAGGTGCCCCGCACGACGAGAAATTCCGAGATGAAGCCGTTCAGGCCGGGCAGCCCCAGGGAGGCCATGCTGGTGAAGATCAAAATGCCACCATAGACCGGCACGAGGGGGAACAACCCTCCGAACTTTTCCAGATCGCGGGTGTGCGTGCGCTCGTAAATCACACCGACCAGGAAGAACATGCCGGCCGCCGAGAGGCCATGATTGAACATTTGCAGCACCGCACCGTTCAGGGCGATGCGCGCATCAGCCGTGCCGCGCGCCAGGGCAGCCGCAGCAATGCCCAGCACCACAAAACCCATGTGGTTGACTGACGAGTAGGCGACCAGACGCTTGAAGTCCGTTTGGGCATAGGAGCCAAAGGCGCCGAAGACAATTGCTGCCGTGGCCAGCAAGGCCAGCGCCCCGGCGTAGATTTTCGCTTCTGCCGGATAGAAGGGCAGAACCAGCCGCAAGAAACCGTAGGCACCCAGTTTGAGCAGCACGCCCGCTAGAATCATCGAGCCGGCAGTGGGAGCTTCGGTGTGTGCATCAGGCAGCCAGGTGTGGAACGGCCAGACAGGTACTTTGATGGCAAAGGCAATCACAAACGCCCAGAAGGCAATGGCTTTGACGGTAGAAACGGGCAGACCCATCAGCGAGCCGTCAAAGGTAGACCAACGCTCGGTCAACGTGACCAGGTCATAGGTCTGGAAGAGAACGCCCACCATTTGGGTAGCCAAAAGCAAACCGAGTGAACCGCCCATGGTGTAGATCATGAATTTGAGCGAGGCGTAGTCCCGGTTGGCGCTGCCCCATTGATTGATCAGGAAGTACATCGGCACCAGGCCCACTTCCCAGAAGACGAAGAAGATGAGCAGGTCAAGCGCCATGAAGACGCCCAACATACCCGTTTCCAGGAACAGGAAGAGCATCATGTAGGCTTTGACCCGGTCGGTGATGTTGAAAGAGGCCAGAATGGCCAGGGGGGTGAGCAGGGTAGTGAGCAAGACCATGGTCAGCGAGAGGCCATCTACGCCGAGGTGCAAAGTAGAATGAATGGCCTGGTACCAGGTGTATTGCTCTTCGAACTGGAATCCCGTCAGATCGGGATTGAAGCGCAGCCAGAGAACAATGGAGAGGAGAAAAGGAATCAGGCTGGCACCGAAAGCAAACCAGCGCAAGAGTTTGGTTTCCTCCTGCGGCAGGAAGAGCATGATCACTGCCGCCAGGGCCGGCAAGAACAAAATCAGTGACAAGAGATGAGTAGAGATGAAGTCCATCGTGCACTCCTATCAGGCCGGTATCAGCCAGAAGAACAGCAGGCCGACCAGTATCAACACGATTAGCGAGACCATCATGTATTGCTGGATGCGTCCCGTTTGAATGGGGCGAAGTTTGTGCCCGCTCAGTTTGACGACTTCGGCAGTGCCATCGCCGATGGTCTCATTGATGACTTTCAGGTCAATGTAAGTGCGGATGGTGCTACCCAACCAGGCCGTTGCTTTGCCAAAGAAATGCAGGATGCCGTCAATGAAGAACCTGTCCATTCCCTTATAGACCACCGTTTCCGCAAACCAGTAAGCGGGGCGCACAAAGAGGAAGTTATAAATTTCGTCGAAGTAATATTTGTTCTTGAGCAACGGAATTTGCAGGCGGTCTTCGGCAGGGGTGCGCACGTTACGATAGACCAGCCAGCCGAAAAGCAGGCCGCCCAGAGCCACCACCAGTGAGGTCAACAGCGGAATGGCATTGAAGGGCAAGGTTTCAGGATGTTCGGCCAGGGTGGAGCCGACAAATTCGTGGAACCAGTTGGGGACGATTCCGCCCAGGAGGGGGAAATGCTCCGGGATGCCGACCCAGCCGTAAGTCACGGCGAAGAACGCCAGAATCACCAGCGGGGTAGTCATCGTCCAGGGAGTCTCCTGAGCGTGTTCGGCGGCATGGGTGCGGGGTTCGCCCAGGAAGGTCAGGGTGATCTGGCGCATGGTGTAGAAGGCAGTCAGGAAAGCTGCTACCGCCAGGGTGAGGAAGACCGCCCAATGACCGTGAGCGAAGGCATCGGCCAGGATTTCATCCTTCGACCAGAAGCCAGCCGTGAGCACCGGGAAGCCAGAAAGGGCAAAGCCACCGATGAGGAAAGTCCAGAAGGTGATGGGCATTTTCTTGCGCAGGCCGCCCATGTTGAACATGTCCTGCGGGTCCACGTGCTCACCGGTGTGGAGCACGCCGTGCTCCATGCCGTGAATGACCGAACCGGAGCCGAGGAAGAGTAGTGCCTTGAAGAAGGCGTGGGTAATCAGGTGGAAGGCGGCAGCGACATAAGCACCGATGCCGAGGGCAGCGATCATGTAGCCCAGTTGTGAGATGGTCGAGTAGGCCAGGACGCGCTTGATGTCATTTTGAGCGACGGCAATGGTGGCCGCGAAGAGGGCGGTAAAGGCACCAATGAAGGCCACGAAGGTCATCGTTTTCGGGTCAAGGCTGAGCAGGGGGAACATGCGGATGACGGCATACACACCTGCTGAGACCATGGTTGCTGCATGGATCATGGCGCTGACCGGGGTGGGGCCTTCCATCGCATCCGGCAACCAGACGTGCAGCGGGAACTGCGCCGATTTGCCAATCGTACCGATGAAGAGCAGCAAAGCGATCAACCCGGCCGCCGAGAGGCCGAACACGCCGCTCGGAACCGAAGCCAGGGTGTGCAACACTTCTTCACGGAAAATTTCGCGGAAAGAGAGTGTGCCCGTGGCCGAGTAAAGGAAAGCAATGCCCAACAGCATGAACACATCGCCGATACGGGTGGTCATAAAGGCTTTCACTGCCGCATCACGCGCCGAGGGCTTGCCATACCAGAAGCCAATCAACAGGTAAGAGCACAACCCCATGATCTCCCAACCCACAAACAGGGTAAGCAGGTTGTCGGAGACCACCAGGGTGAACATACCAAAGGCGAACAGGCTGATAAATGCAAAGAAGCGCGAGTACATCGGCTCCACGGAGGGCACTTTGTGCTTGTGGCCATGTTCTTCAATCGTCGCGCCGTGCGGCGGCAGGCCCTTTACATCGTGATCGCCCTGGGGCTGGCCAAAGTTGTGATAGCCCACGCTGTAGAGGAAGATCATCAACACCGTCCAGGCCACGAAGAAGAGCACCGCCGCGGTCAACGGATCCACCAGCACGCCGATCTTGAACCAGGTATCGGCAGTAGGTAACCAGTTGATTGAAGAGGCAAACGGCTCTTTGCCCAATTCCTGCACGCTCAGAGCGCGCACAAACACAATCATGCTCCCCAGCCAGGAGAGGAAAGCCGCCCCAATGGCAACCGAATGGCTGAGCACCTTGTTCCGATGGGTGAACAGCACAATCAAGAAAAAGGCCAGAACGGGCGGGAGAGGGATTAACCAGGTCAAAGTCTCTGTCGTCATAGAACCTCCAAAACGCTCAAACGCGAGGCGTTGGGCGTTTTACCATTTCAGCATATCAATCTCATCCGCCGCGATGGTGTTCCGCCGGCGATAGACCGAAATAATCAGCGCCAGGCCCACCGCCACTTCCGCCGCCGCAACCGCGAAGACGATAATGGCGAACACCTGCCCGGCCATCTGCGCCACGTTCCCATAGCGCCAGAACGCGACCAGATTCACATTCACCGCGTTGAGCATCAGCTCCACGCCGAGCAAAATGGCAATGGCATTCTTGCGCGCCAGCACACCAAACAGGCCAACGCTAAACAGGGCCGCCGAAAGAATGAGATACCAAGAAAGAGGGACCATTTTGCCTCCTACTTGCGATTGAACGCCACGTACACCGCGCCGACCAAGGCCGCCAGCAATAAGACCGAGGCGACCTCGAACGGCAAGACAAACGCATCGGGCGAGACCAACGCCTTGCCCAATTCACCCATCGCATCAAAGCCGGACGGGAGCGCCGGCGCGGCCGCCGACAGGCCATTCCAACGGGTGAGCAACGTGACCAGTCCCCCGAACGTCACCAACGAAAGCAAAGCAGCCATCGGCCAACCGCCGTTCAGCTGCGGACCGCGATCGCGCATTTCGCGGCGGGTGAGCATGACGGCAAAGATAAACAGGATGGCAATCGCCCCAATATAGACCACCACCTGCACCACCGCCAGAAAGCCAGCGTTGAGCATGGCATACAACACTGCTACGCCGAACAGGGTGGATACCAACCACAGCGCAGCATGAATCAGATTGCGTGTGGTGACCACCATCCCTGCCGAAAGCAACGTCACCAGGCCAACCAGGAGAAAAATCATTTGTGCAGCAGTCATAGATCCGTCCTTTATCGTCTTGAACTCACGGGCAGCCTAATGGGAGGCCTCTGCCACCCGCCTTGACCCTTCCACCCGTTCGCGCTCGCGTCGACCGTAACCGCGCAGGAATTCAATCACCAACCAGGCCACCACCACATTTGCAGCGAACATGCCCAACGCGTAGATCGTCGGCGAAGCCTGGCGCAGCAGGGCGTGCATCAAAGCAGTGATAATCAACAAAGCAAAGGAAAGCGGGGTGAGGAACTTCCAGCTAAAGGCCAGCATGTGGTCAATGCGAATACGCATCATCGAGTAGCGCACCCACATGATGATCCAATAGCCGGCAAAGGCCTTCACCAGCACAATGGCCACCGCGACCAATGGTCCCAGCTGTTCCAGGCCAAAGAAACGATAGCCACCGAAGAACAAAATGCCCCAAAAACCGCCAAAGGTGAAGGCGTGCAGCAACTCACCCGCATAGAACAGGCCGAATTTCATGCCGGTATATTCAATGTGGAAGCCCGCCACAATTTCGGATTCGGCTTCGTTCATATCGAAGGGGGCACGTCCCAGCTCGGCGATGGCAGCCACCAGGAAGATCAGCGCCGCCAGCGGGGCGAGCACTACATACCACACATCTTGATTGGCGATGATACCTTTGATGCCCATCGTCCCGGCCAGCACGGTGGGGATGAGCAGCGAAACCACCATCGGCACTTCGAACGAAATGAGCGTGGCCACCTGGCGGAACGCGCCGATCAGGGCAAATTTGTTGTTCGACGACCAGCCCGCCATGATGATGGATAACGTCCCGATGGCACCCGCCGCGATCAGGTAAAGCACGCCGACGTTCAGGTCAACGCCCAGGATGTTGGGAGCCAGGGGGATAACCGCCCACAGGATGATGACAGACATCAAGGAAAGCAGCGGAGCCAGGTTGTACACCACACGATCAGCCCCTGCAGGGGTGATGTCTTCTTTAATGAGCAGTTTGACGATGTCGGCAAAGGGTTGAATCAGGCCAAAGGGGCCAACACGGTTCGGGCCAAGACGATCCTGGAACCGCGCCACGATCTTGCGTTCAACCCAGACGAGGAAGATATCGAGCACCATCACGAGGGTAACCAGGGTGATAATGCCCAGACTGGCGACCAGGAAACTGGCAACGCTCGCCGGCATTCCCCAGCCGGTGAGCAGGTCAATCAGCCAGTCGGCAAGCACTTTGAGCGGATCATTCCAAAAATTCATGGAGCACTCCTCCAATACACAAATAAAAGGCTGAGAGGGGCAAGCCTATCAGCCTTAAAATTTTTTAATCGGTGGGTTACACCCATTCCAGCATACCTTTGCGCCAGGTGTAGGCCAGCCCGGCCACCAGGATCAGGATAAAGAGGGTGCCTTCCAGCACGGCAAAGAGGGGCAGTTTGCCCAGTGCCACAGCCCACGGGAAGAGGAAGACAGTTTCCACATCGAAGATGAGAAAGACCAGGGCGAAGATGTAGTATTGGGCTTTGAATTGCACCCAGTTTTCCCCTACGGTTTCAACACCGCACTCATAGGTGCTGAGTTTGATGGGGTTGGGTTTTTTGGGGGCAATCAGCCAGGCGATCAAGATGGCTGCCGCGGGGACCAGCAACCCGACAACGATGAAAATGCCAATGTAGAGCCATTCGTTCTGCATAGGAACTCCATTTTGAGGGTTTCTCTTGGGAGGCTATCCGCTAAAAACAAAACAGACTTCTTCAAAATAAATCCTTCCCAAGATGGCATTCCGTAAAGTCCGTGCGTTTTTGGGATAGACGCTTGAATGCGGGCTGCATTGTACCATGAAGAACAAAGCAGGGGATACTTATCCATGTCAATATTTCTGGTGATTTTCGTCATGAATCTGAAGAAGGCGGAGGAAGAGTCAGGTCACGAGGCCGAGTGTTTGCGGCGGCGAAAGAGGAAACGGACGATTTGTTCCAGGAAGGGGAAGCTGAGGAGGCTGCCGATCAGTGAGCCGATGGTGCCGCTGGTGCGCGCCAGGCTGGCAGGCAGGCCGAAAAAACTGGTGGTTTCGATTTCAATCCGTTGCGCAGAGATGGCTTTGCGGCTTTCCGGGCCGCCGATTTTGGGCACAAAGAGCAAATGTAGCCAGACGGTGCCGAGATAGTGCCCCGTCTCCTGCGGGCGGACGCTCCAGTAGAAGGTGACCGATTGGCCAGGCAGGAGCGGTTCGCTGATGGTTTCCGTAGGGCGAATGTCAATGCCGGCCAGGTCGAGACGGGCTTCGGCGATGACGTTGTGGGTTTTGTAGAGGTTGGGGATCTGGATGCTTTCGCCTTTGGTGACGTTGCCTTCGACGATGGCGGTGGGGGTGAGGTTGCCCTGGTTGTCCATTTCCAAAGTGAGACGGATGATTTCGGAATCGCCGAGGCGAATGCGCGGGGGATATTCCAGGACGAGGCGGCGGGATTCGGGGATGGCAGGTTGCAGGGCGGTCGGCGGCTGGATGGGACGGATGGGCCGCGCTGAGGGGGTGTTGACTGGGGCCGCGGCGGGAAGCGTC
>JBMFPJ010000045.1:0-9325 GCA_049969175.1 Anaerolineae bacterium
GTTCAGGCCTACCTGGAGGCCCTGCAAAACAATAACTTTACCGCCATGTATGATATGTTGACCAAAGTCAGCCGCGAGACGCTCTCCGCCGAAGACTTTGCCAAACGCTACAATGACGCCCTCAACACCATGAGCGCCTCCCGCCTGGACTTTGAGCCGGTTTCCGTTTTATTGAATCCCTACTCCGCCCAAGTCGGAGTCCACGTCACCTACCACACCGCCCTGGTCGGCGACCTGCAACGTGACCTTGTCTTCAACCTGGCGCTGGAAGATAACGTCTGGAAAATCAAATGGGACGACAGTCTGATCCTGCCCGAACTGCGCGGCGGGAATCACCTGGCCATGGACTACGAAATCCCCGCCCGCGGCGACATCTACGACCGCAACGGCCTGCCCATCGTCGCCCAGGCCGAAGTCTATGCCTTCGGCATCATCCCCGGGCAAATCACCCCTGATTCCGAAGAGACCCTGATCACCGAACTCTCTGCCCTGTGTGGCATCAGCGGCGACACCATCGCCGACAAAATCGCCGCCTCTGCGCCCGAATGGTATCTGCCCATGTGCGAAGGCACCAAAGAAGAAGCCAACCGCCTGCTATCCATCAACCCCGGTGGATTAGTAGTCACCCCCTACAAATCACGCTACTACTTTGAACAAGGCGTCGCCTCCCAAATCACCGGCTACACCCTGGCCATTGCTCCCGAACAGCTCGATGAATACCGCCGCCGTGGCTATCGCGGCGATGAACGCATCGGACAGGCCGGTATCGAAAAATGGGCTGAAGATTACCTCGCCGGCAAACATGGTGGCTCCTTATACGTGGTAGGCCCCAACGGTCAGATCGTCACTCGCCTGGGCCAGAGCGCACCTCAGCCCGCCGACTCGGTTTACCTGACCATTGACCGCAACCTTCAATACTACGCCGAACAGGCCATTGCCGGTTTTCGCGGCGCAGTGGTGGTGTTAGAGCGCGATACCGGCCGCGTCCTGGCCATGGCCTCCTCCCCCGATTTCGACCCCAATCTCTTCGAGCCAACCAACCCCAACAACGCCCTGCTCACCGAGCTGCTCAACGACCCCAATCAACCCCTGGTCAACCGCGCCACGCAGGGACAATACCCCCTCGGCTCGGTGTTCAAAATCATCACCTTCTCCGCTGCCCTCGAAAGCGGCCTCTACGTGCCCGATACCACCTACGATTGCCAGTACCACTTCACCGAAATCAACGGCATCACCATGAACGACTGGACCTGGGATCACTGCCAGGATGCCTTGCAAGCCGGCCAAGAATGCAACACCCCCAGCACCACCCCCTCTGGCCTGCTTACCCTCACCCAGGGACTGATGCGTTCCTGCAACCCCTACTTCTGGCACATTGGTCTCGACCTTTACAACAACAACCGCGGCAATGACATTGCCAACATGGCCCGCGCCTTCGGGCTGGGCCGCCCCACCGGCATCGAGCAGGTCGCCGAGGCCTCCGGTCAGATCAATGAACCGGGCGGCGTGGTCGAAGCCGTCAACCAGGCCATTGGCCAGGGCGATGTCCTGGTCACCCCCCTGCAAGTGGCCACCTTCATCGCCGCCGTGGGCAATGGCGGCACCCTCTACCGCCCGCAACTCATCGAGAAGATCCAACCCGTCAGCGGCGATCCGGTGTTGACCTTCAAACCCGAAGCGCGCGGTACCCTACCCCTGCGCAGTGACAATCTCAAAGCCCTGCAAGATGCCCTGTGGGAAGTCGTCCACAACCCGCGCGGCACGGCCAACTTCCGCTTACGCGGCCTCTCCATCCCCGTCGCCGGCAAAACCGGCACCGCCGAATCGGGCTCCGGCAAACCCCATGCCTGGTTCGCCGGTTACACCCTGGCCGCCGACCAGACCAACCTGCCCGACATCGCCGTCGCCGTCATCCTGGAAAACGCCGGCGAAGGCTCCGATTACGCCGCGCCCGTCTTCAAACGCATCGTCGAAACCTACTACTACGGACGACCCCAAAGCCTGTACTGGTTCGAATCTGCCTTCGGCGTCACCAAAACACCTACTCCCCTCGGTGGCATTCCAACCAAAACCCCCAAGCCATAACGGATGAAGATGAGCGATCCAAACCATTTCACCATCAACGCCACTGGACAAATGAGCACGGCGTCCGGCAAAGAAATGTTCAATGGTCTGATCACTCGTTCTCAATCTGGCTTCTTTTGGGTCCAAACCGAACAAGGGATGTACATCTGCCGGTTGCGCGGCCGCCTGAAACAAGGCCCGCACAGCAGTGATCTCGCCGCCATTGGCGATCACGTCCAGATCACCCTGCTCCCCGATGGGAGCGGCATCATCGAAAAAATTGAACCGCGCCAGCGCGCCATCGTCCGCCTCGATCCGCGCCCTCAGGGACTCTACCAGCAAGTGCTGCTGGCCAACCCCGATCAGGCTGTCTTTGTCTTCGCCTGTGCCCAACCCGATCCGCGCCTGCGCATGCTCGACCGTTTCCTGGTCATCGCCGAAAAGCAGGGCATCCCGGCCATCATCGTTGCCAACAAAGTGGACCTGGTCGGCCTGGAACGCGCCCGGCAAATCTTCGGCCTCTATCCACCACTGGGCTACGCGGTGATCTACACCTCCGCCAAAAGCGGAATCGGGCTGGAAGAATTGCGCGCCCACCTGCAAGGCAAAATCAGCGCACTGGCCGGCCCCAGCGGCGTAGGGAAATCGAGCCTGCTGAACGCCATTCAACCCGGCCTGGGCCTGGCAGTGCGCGAAATCAGCGAAGCCATGGGCAAAGGACGGCACACCACCGTCGTGCGCCAGATGTTCCCCCTGGAAGGCGGCGGTTACGTGGCCGATACCCCCGGCTGGAAATCGCTGGCCCTGTGGGATACCCACCCCGAAGAACTGGATGGCTACTTCCCTGAGCTGGCCCCGCTGGTCGCCCATTGCCAATTCAGTGATTGTACCCACCTCCACGAGCCGGGCTGTGCAGTCCGCGCCGCCCTGCAAGAAGGAAAAATTCACCCGCAACGCTACGATTCCTACCTGCGCCTGCGTGCCGGACAGGAATAACTGACATGCCAGAAAACTGGAACCTCATCGGACACGAATGGGCTGTAGACCTGCTCCGCCAGCACGTCCGCCAGGGAGAGGTGCGCCATGCGTATCTTCTGGCCGGACCTGCCGGGCTGGGTCGTCGTACCCTGGCGATTCGCCTGGCCCAGGCATTAAACTGCCCAACCCCCATTGCCCCCGGCGAACCCTGCCTGACCTGTCGCGTCTGCCGGCAGATCGAAGCCCTGCAACATCCCGATCTCACCGTCATTCAGGCCGAGAGCGAGGGAGGCATCCTCAAAGTTGACCAAATTCGCGAGGCCCGACGAGCCATTTCCCTCAAGCCCTATCAATCGCCGTATCGCGTGGCTCTGTTTTTGCGCTTTCAAGAAGCCAATGAAAACGCCGCCAACGCCCTGCTGAAGACTCTGGAAGAAGCACCTTCCTACGCCGTCCTCCTGCTCACCGCCGACAACCCCGAAAGCCTGTTGCCCACCATCGTCTCCCGCTGCGAAGTCCTGCGCCTGCGTCCTCTACCGCTGGCCACCATCGAAGCCGACCTGATCGAGCGCGGCCTGGAGGCAGAACAGGCGCGGCGGATCGCCCACCTGAGTGAAGGTCGCCCCGGCTATGCCCGCCGTCTGGCCAGCGATGAGCACCTGTTGGAGACGCGTCGGCAACGCCTGCATGACCTGCTCACTCTGTTGCCGGCCTCGCGCCTGGCACGCTTTGCCTACGCCGAAAAGCTGGCCAGGGACAAAGACGCCCTGCGTCAGACGCTCTTTATCTGGCTTTCCTGCTGGCGCGATGTGCTGCTGCGCGCTGCTCAGGCCAACACCCCCATTACCAATGTAGATCAAACCATGCAAATTGAATTCCTGGCCGGGCAAATCGGCCTCCCCACTGCCCGGCGCGTCATCGTCGAATTAGAGCAAGCCGTGGAACGACTCGAACACAACGTCAATCCACGGCTGCTCCTGGAAGTGCTTTTGCTGGATTTGCCCAGAATCTACTGATTCCCAATGGCCTCTTTCAACTGACGAGCCAGTTTACCGAAATGGGCGGTATAGCGCATTTCATCACGGCGCGGGCGCGGCAAATCTACCTTCAAATCCAATTTCACCCGGCCAGGGCGTTGAGTCAGCACCAGAACCCGGTCGGCCAGGAACAACGCCTCCGAGATGGAATGGGTGACCATCACCACCGTCTTCTGGCGCGCCTGCCAGATGCGGGAAAGCTCGCTCCACATCCGTTCGCGGGTCAAGGCGTCGAGGGAGCCAAACGGCTCATCGAGCAAGAGCAAATCCGGGTCATGGATGAGCGCCCGGGCAATCGCCACCCGTTGGGCCATCCCACCGGAGAGGTCGCGCGGCCAGTTTTGTTCGAATCCTTCCAATCCAACCAATTCAACCATTTCCTGTGCCCGCGCCCGTGCCGCTTGCTGAGATAGGCCATTCAATTCCAGCGGCAACATGATGTTTTGCAGCACCGTCCGCCAGGGCATCAGGTTGGGTTGCTGGAAGGCCATACCGATTTTGGGCTGTTCGCCTTGATGAAAAATCACCGTGCCTGCTGTGGGTGTAAGCAGCCCGGCCAGAATGCGCAACAAAGTCGTCTTACCGCTGCCCGAAGGCCCCAAAACACACACAAACTCGCGCGGACAAACCTCGAAGGAAACATCCTCCAGAGCGCGCAGCCCGCCATTGGCGTCAGGAAAAACTGCCGAAAGATGGCGCACCGTCAAAACGGGTTGAGAAGTTGGATGAGTCATAGCTCGGGGCAATCCCGCCGGCCAGGGAGCGGCAAACATCAAGGCACAAATTCGTTGGTGAAAGCCTGGTTCACGTCCAGCGGTTCGGTCAGCAGGCCCATTTTGAACAACACATCTTGCATGTTCACCCACGCCTGGGGGTCCGAATAAGCGAGGCGCTCGGCCTTCCACATCTCAATGGAGCGAGCCAACACTTCTTTTTGAACGGCCTGATCCGCCTGAGCCAGGTTCTCCACATACTTTTTGCTGATCTCATAGGCCTCATCGGGGTTAGCAATGGTATCTGCCAGCCCTTTGACCAGCGCCTGCACCATGCCGCGCACCAGCTCAGGTTTTTCTTTGATGGTGGTCTCGTTGGTAATCAGGCCATTGGAGGCCAGTCGCACGTAATCAGCCACGCGGATTTCATTCACGTCATAACCACGCGCACGCAATTGCACTGGCTCATTGGCCGCGTACACCGACACGGCCTCTTCCTGGTCAGTGGCCAGTGCCTCCACCTGATTGAAACCAATCGAATCCAGGGTCACATCCTTTTCGCTCAGGCCCGCCGAATAGAGCAATGCATCCAGGCCAATGTAATTGGCGCCGAACAAACCAGGCAGGCCAATACGCTTGCCTTTCAAATCGGCGGGGGTGAGAATGCCTTTTTCGGCCTTTGAAACGACTGCCACCGGATATTGCTGATACCAGGCAGCCACATACACCACCGGCAACCCTTGCGCTCGCGCCAGCAATACCTGCTCGCCCGAAACGACAGCAAACTGCAATTCGTTGGCACCCACCAGGGCCAGGGAATCGGTCTCAAACGAATAATCGAACTCGACTTCCACGCCCGCCTGGCGGAAATACCCCTTCTCGACCGCCACATACAGCGGTGCGAACTGGACATTGGGGATGTAGCCCAACGGCACCTTGATATGTACCAACGGTCCCGCATCCTTACCGGACTTTGGGCTGGTGCACCCCATCAGGCCGAGTGCCACGATCAGCGTAAGTAAAATGACCTTCCGAAACATGAAACGACCTCCTTGAAGTTTTGATGTGGTTTTCGCCACCTTGCGCCACCGCCGACAATGGCTGGCGTGGACAGGTGACGCTATCACCCAATACCAGTGTTCTACTTTTGGCGCCATTCCTGCCAGACGAGTACTCGCGCCTCCACCCAGGCGACCATGCCATAGAGGGCCAATGCCAGGGCAATCAGGGCGAAGACCGCCACAAAGACCAGGGCAGTATCGTATTGGCCGCGCCCAACGTTGATCAAAAACCCCAGGCCACGATCGGCACCCACCAACTCCCCTACCACCGCGCCAATCACCGAAAGCGTGGCCCCAATGCGCAACCCACCCAAAAAGACCGGTAGGGCTGCAGGGATTTCTAATTTTTGTAAAATTTGCCCGCGGCTGGCGCGCAGCGAATGCATCAGGTCATACAATGCCGGCGGAACTGCCCGCACCCCCACCACCGTGTTCACCAGCACCGGGAAGAAGACGATCAGCGCGCAGATAAGCACTTTAGAAAACATCCCTGGTCCAAACCAGATGACCAAAAGTGGCGCAATCGCCACCAGCGGCACTGCCTGGCTGGCCACCAGGTAAGGAGAAAGCAGGCGCTCCAGCGTGTGCGATTTGGCGATGAGATAGCCCAGCATCGTCGCCAGCATTGCCCCGCTCAACAAGCCGAGCAGAATCTCCAACAGAGTGACCATCGCATGAAACATCAGGCTACCATCGTCCAGGGCACGCCAGAAGCGCGCCCCCACATCCAGCGGAGAGGGCAGGATAAAAGCCGGCAAGCCACTCCAGCGAGCCACTGCCCACCAGAGCCACACGCCCACCAGCAAGGAAATGCCACCTAACCAGCCACGCTTTCGGCTGACCGCATCGGGGAGTTGGCGTAAGAGAGTCAAGTCCATGTCGTTCCTCTATCTGTGACAGCGCCCATCAGCAGGTCACTGCAATCAACACACGAGTCTTTCACTTCGGGGGAAGGGAAAAAACTGCCCCGCGAAATCAAAGCGCGGGGCACGGAAGCAGGCCAACGGTCAGGCGCGCTGCGAGACTGAAGACAAAACCCCGAAAACAGAATCGTTTTCGGGGCGTTGAATCAGACCCGGTCGCGCGAATCGGTCAGTCAATACCTTCTTTCATCCGGACTATAACCGTCGGCCCCGGAATTTCACCGGATCCTGCCCGCAGTGAGCGGTCCGCCCTGATTTCCCAAAGAGGAAATTCGTGCTGCCCAAAGAGGCTCGTGGGCTATACCACCGATCGGGAATTTCACCCTGCCCCGAAGGTTCGTTATTCAATTGAAAAAATTATACCAGACAATTATGCTTTGACAATGCACTCCACGGGGCACACAGAGGCGCAGCGCGGCTCATCGTAGTGTCCCACACATTCCACGCACGTATCCTGATTGATAACGTACATTGTGCCATCGCCCTCGCTGATAGAATTGGTAGGGCATGCAGGCACCACAGGCAATGCAATCTTCAGTGATTTTCATGGACATAGCAATTTCTCCTCAAAGTAGCTTAAAGGCAACGCCTTTTTCACAAACGGCCTTAAGTGTATGCAGCCAGGCAAGGCTGTCAAATGACAAATATCCTGTTTTTTTTTTTGGGTAACTGGCTGCCCTGCCTGCCGGGTATTGTTCACTCCAGAGGCTTTTCTGGGCTCATCTTTTGCCGTGTGAAGCGCACAAAGCCGTTTTTGTGGTTAAATTACCCCATGCGCAAAACTCCCCCTGCTCTCTCCGATTTTCTTCAGGCGTACCCTACCTACGCAGAGACCGAGATTCTCGATCATCTGCGCGCCAGCGAATACAGCCGTCTCGATCGTGCCGGGCATGTTTACCTCGATTACACCGGCGGCAGTTTGTATGCCGAATCGCAAATCATGCATCATCAGGCACTCTTGCTGGAAAACACCTTCGGCAATCCCCACTCTTCCAATCCCAGCTCACTGGCGGCTACTCAGCTGGTTGAGCGCACACGCCAGGCCATCCTGCGCTTCTTCCATGCTGACCCGGATGAGTACCTGGCGATTTTCACGGCCAACGCCAGCGGTGCGCTCAAACTGGTGGGCGAATCGTATCCCTTCCCCGGTGGGCGCTATCTGCTCACTTTCGATAATCACAACTCCGTCAATGGGATTCGCGAATTCGCCCATGCCCGCGGTGCGGAGGTGACCTACATCCCATTGACTTTGCCCGAGCTACGCCTCGACGCCTCCAGCCTGGAATTTGAGCTGGCGCGTCCCTCCCCAGGCGGACACAACCTTTTTGCCTACCCCGCCCAATCGAACTTCTCCGGTGTGCAACATTCGCTGGAGTGGATCGAAAAAGCTCACGCCTTCGGCTGGGACGTTTTGCTCGATGCAGCGGCTTTTGTCCCCACCAACCGCCTGGATTTAAGCCAGGTCAAGCCCGATTTTGTACCAATTTCGTTTTACAAAATTTTCGGCTACCCCACCGGCATCGGCGCGCTGATTGCCCGTAAGCAAGCCCTGGAAAAATTACACCGTCCCTGGTTTGCCGGCGGGACGATCACCGTGGCTTCGGTGCAGGGCAACAAATACTATCTCGCCGAGGGCGCCCCCGCCTTTGAAGATGGCACCCTGGATTACCTGAACATCCCGGCGGTTGAAATCGGTCTGCAACACATTGAGTCCATTGGCTATGAGGTGATTCACGAACGCGTCCGCTGCCTCGCCGGCTGGCTGCTCGACAATCTCACCAGCCTGAAGCATTCGAGCGGCGAGCCGCTGGTGCGCGTGTATGGCCCTACCACCACCGAGGGACGCGGCGGTGCCGTGACGGTGAACTTCTTCGATGCTCGCGGCCGCGCCATTGATCATCGCTTCATCGAGCAAGAAGCCAACAAAGTCAATATCTCCCTGCGTACTGGCTGCTTCTGCAACCCTGGCGCCGGCGAGATCGCCCTCGGTCTCTCGCGCATGGAGCTGGCCGCCTGTTTCAGTCAACCGGAACACGAAAGCCGTCTCTCCCTGGATGATTTCCGCCTGTGCATTGACGGCAAATCCAGCGGGGCAGTGCGGATCTCCATTGGCATGGTCACCAACTTCAACGATATTCAACATTTCCTGGCATTTGCCCAGCGTCTTTTGCAATAAACCTGGAGATGTCTCATGCTGAACAACCGTCAGCTGGCTGAGGTCTTTACGCTGATCGCCGATCTATCCGAAATCAAAGGCGAGATCATTTACAAAACCCTGGCCTACCGCAAAGCCGCCGAGAGCCTGCTCTCGCTGGGCCGAGAGGCCAGCGAGTACTGGAAAGAGGGAAAGTTACAAGAGATCCCCGGCGTGGGCAAAGCCATTGCTGAAAAAATTGATGAACTGCTGCGTACCGGCAAACTGGAATTCCTGGAAGAGTTGAAGAAGGAAGTGCCCGAAAGCCTGGCCACCTGGCTACAAGTCCCCGGCCTGGGGCCAAAGAAAGTGGCGCTCATCTGGAAATCGCTGGGAATCACCACGTTGCCCGAGC
>JBMFPJ010000046.1:0-9276 GCA_049969175.1 Anaerolineae bacterium
GGTTTGGCGAAATAGCGGCGGTCAGGTGCGCCGCCTTCGCTGGTAGCCATTACATTATCGCTCATAGTTACTCCAACATTCGTGCATTTCGAACACAGTTAGAAAGGAAACTCGTCTTCTTCGGGAGGGAATGCCTCATCATTAGCCGATGCTCCCATTTCTGCTTCCTGTGCCTGATGATTGTTTTCGCGGCGGTCACCCAGCATCATCATTTCGCTGGCGACGATTTCAACGCTGGTGTGTTTGACGCCTTCTTTGTCGTCCCAGCGGCGGGTTTGCAGGCGACCTTCGATATAGACTTGTTGACCTTTGACCAGGTATTGTTTACAAATCTCGGCCAGGTTGCCCCATGCCACAATATTGAACCACTCGGTTTCGCTGTGTCGTTCGCCGTCTGCGCTGTTCCAGGTGCGGCTCACGGCTACGGTGAAGGTTGTCACTGGTCGGCCGGAGGGGGTGTAACGCATTTCCGGATCGCGTCCCAAGTGGCCAATGATGATTACTTTGTTCAGGCCTCGGCTCATGTTTATCTCCTTAAAAAATTACCGGACAATTTTCTCGTGCCTAAAATTTATCCAATGAGCGTCAGCATGTGGCGGAGAACAGTTTCCTGATAGCGGATGTTGCGCTCTAGCTCGGCGGTGGTACTTGGCTTGAGGGACAGGTTGAACAGGACGTATTGTCCTTCCATGTGCTTGCGGATAGGGTAGGCCAGCCGGCGGCGACCCCACACATCTACCTTGTCCACACTACCACCTGCTTCTGTGACCAAACCTTTGACGCGGTCAACAACAGCGTTAAACGCTGCCTCGTCCAGATCAGGCTGGACCACACAAACCAGTTCGTAGTTTCGCATAGGGGAGTAACCTCCTTTCCTTGGGTTTGATCGCGTTCGTCACCGTGGGTGCGCCGCGAACGGAAAGGCACGTTTGAAACGTACCTGAAACGGGCGAAGTTTATCACAGAGGTAGAATTTTGGGAGGGTGGATTCGCCCTGGTTGGGCGCGCCCGGCCCAAGGTCCGCGCCGCGAGGCGTAACTTTTCCAGCAAATGAGCGACTTCCCTGGTGAGACCGGAATTTCTCAAGGAAAAGGAGTTTCAAATGGCAAAGAAAATTTTGCATACCCTGATGATATTGGCGCTGGTCATGGGCTTGTTTGTGGCCACGACAGCTGTCTATGCGGATCGCGATACGCACACGCATCTAAAAGGAGTGATCGCCGCAATCGATACTACTGCCGGTACGTTGACGGTGACTCCCGCCAAGGGAGGGGCGGATGTGATCATTACGGTGACCCCGACCACCCGCATCAAGCGACAAGGGAAACCGGCTACGCTGGCGGACCTGCAGGTGGGCGACCGCGTTGAGATTAAATACAACCCCGCCACCGGCGTTGCTGAAAAAATCGAAGCCAAAATGAATGTCGTGAAGGTGCGTGGAGTGATCGCCGCGGTGGATACGACCGCCAGCACAGTGACGATCACGCCCGCGCTCGGCGGTGCGGATATTACCTTGCTGGTAGATGCCAACACCATGATCAAGCGTTTTGGGTTGCCTGCCACTCTGGCAGACCTGGTCGTAGGCGATAACGTTCAGGCTGACTATAACCCGATCACCCTGCTGGCCTACCGCATCGAAGTCAAGCCGGCGGAATTGAAAGGCACCATTGCTGCGGTGGATACTACGGCGGGCACGTTGACCGTGACGCCGCAGGCGGGTGGGGCAGATGTTACCTTTACCGTGACGTCCACCACAGTAATCAAGCGCTATGGTGTTTTGGTGACGCTGGCCGATTTGCAGGTCGGCGACTTTGTTGAGGTCAAATATGACCCGGCCACAATGGTGGCCTTCAAAATCGAGGTCAAACCCGCGGAATTGAAAGGCACTATTGCTGCCGTGGATACAACTGCCAGCACGTTGACGGTGACTCCACTGGGCGGTGGTACCGATATGACCTTCAACGTGGATACGACCACGGTGATTCGCCGCCGCGGCCAGGTGTTGACTCTGGCGAATCTGGTGGTGAGGCAGCTCGTTGAAGTCAAGTATGACCCGCTGACGATGCACGCTTTGCGCATCGAGGTGAAGTAACGAATTGTTTTATGGAAAGAGCGCCTGTTTCTGGCAGGCGCTCTTTGTTTTTGTGCGAACTTTCAGGAAAATCCACGCAAACAGGTTCACCCCGCGTCCTCCGTGCGCCCCGGTCTGTTTCCGAGGTCGGCGAAGGCCGATCTGGCATGAAGCAACCTGATACTTCACTTTCAGATGTTTATCTCAGGTAAATGGGATTGCTGAAGATCCAGCCGCGTTTGCGCCCCAGGTAGTGACGATATGCCTCGATACGGTAGATGCCAGGGGTAGTGGTGATGTGCGCACAGGATTGTTGATTTTTCCAGGTTTTCAAGACAATACCATCTTTGATCAACCGGATTTCGGCGGCGGAGGGCAGGTGCGCCTGCAAGGTGACCCCTTCGCGGGCGGAGATTTCATCGCCCATGATCACCGACCCCTGGCGGGTGTGAGCGCGGAAGCGAAAGCCGTGTGTTGGCGCAGGCAGATCGTAGCCTACGTAACAATGCCCTCTCGCCAGTGCTTCATAGATCAGTCGCTTATCGCTGGTCACTTCTCCACGAAGAGGTTGGGAGAGGAGCACGTGAGTGTTGACCCCGCGGAAGTGGAATTCGTAGGGGAAGATAACACGGTGCAGTGGCCCCATCCGCAGATGCAGGGCGTGAGCATCTGAGCCACCAATGGCGACGATGCGCCGACCGCTGGTGAGCAGTTCATCCCATTTGTTGAGGGTCTCAGGCAGGGGAGCGTGAGCGATCAGAGCGGGGAAGAGGGCATAAAACAGGCCGTGCAGGCGACTGTGCAGAAGCGTTTTCAATTCGCTGAGGGCATTCCATAGTTCAATGCCATGATAGCCTTCTACCGACCAATCTACCCAGGAAATGTCGCTTTCGTTGAAGACGGGGGCGGCAGGATCGTAGGGATGGGCCAGGAAAGAAAGCCCCCCGGCCTGACGCACGGCATTGATTAACGCTTGCGGATCGTCGGCTAGGGTGGCCAGTTCGCGCTCGGCCCCCAGGACAAGCAGGTGATTTTTTTGTGGGAAGCGATCCTGATCGTGAATTTCCTCGCCGATCAGGAGCAGCACGCGTCGATCTTGTTCGCGATAGTAGCCTTCAAAGCCCTGCACCAGCACGTTGTGGTCGGTCACGATGACTGCATCCAGGCCGGCGCGCAGGGCTGCCCGGACAATATCGCGATGGATTCCGCTCCCATCTGAATAGCGGGTGTGCATGTGTAAATTGACGGTGATTTCGTGCAGCATGGGTCTCAGTGATGGGTTGCTCAAATGTTTGTTGACGATTTCCCTGCTCAACAGGTATAATTTGCCCGCTAAATTCTAGGAGGCATACAAATGGCAAGAATTCTGGAAATCGCGTTGATTATAACCTCGGTTGGGTTGATCGCCAGTGTCATCCTGCAAAGCAAGGGAGCAGGGCTGGGTGGCCTGAGTGGGGTTGATACAGGTGGTATTTTCACAGCCCGCCGTGGCATTGAGCGGGTGCTGTTTTGGATCACAATTGGTTTGAGTGTCCTTTTCTTTGCCCTGGTGATCGCTGTTACGATTGCAGGACGTTAGCAGATTCACAGATAAGAAGGGCCGACGGTCGTCTGCCTGCTCTGCGGGTGGAAGTGGCAGGCGGCCTTTCTTTTTTGTTACCTTATGAAAAAATTACGCTGGCAAATTCTGGTTGTTGTGGTTACCCTGGGGGTAGTGATGGTGCTTTTGCTGAGTCAACAGCCTGTGGCTACCCCACTTTCTCCTGAAGCCGTGCCTGGAGGGGTGTACACAGAGGCGTTGGTGGGTTCGCTCAGTCGCCTGAATCCGCTGCTGGATTGGAATAACGCCGCCGATCGAGATGTGGACCGTCTCGTCTTCAGCGGCTTGATCCGCTTTGATGAACACGGGTTGCCGCAGCCCGATCTGGCTGAATCGTGGGGCGTGACGCCGGATGGCACGGTGTATAACTTTACCCTGCGCTCGAATGCCATCTGGCACGATGGCCAACCGGTCACTAGCGATGATGTTTTGTTTACTATCGAGCGCATCAAAAGCAGCGATTCGTTCTTCCCGCAAGATATTAAAGAGATGTGGGCGCAAGTCGAGGTCAAGAAACTGGATGATAAGAATTTCAAAATCACTTTGCCGGAACCGTTTGCGCCCTTTTTAGATTACCTGACTTTTGGCGTCCTCCCCCGGCACTTGTTGGAAGGGGTAGCGGCAGGTCAACTGGCCAATCACGAGTTCAATTTGCAGCCGGTGGGGTCGGGGCCCTATAAATTTGATCATTTGCTTACCGAGAACGGACAAATTAGCGGCGTGGTGCTCACGCGCTTCCCGAATTATTATGGGCAGCAATATTACATCGAGCAGGTGGTTTTCCTGTACTATCCCAGCTCGGCTCAGGCGTTGGATGCCTATCGCCAGGGTAAAGTGTTGGGCATCAGTCAAATTACACCCGATGTTTTACCGCAGGCGCTGGCCGAACCGAACCTTTCGGTCTTTACCAGCCGATTGCCGCAGGTAAGCCTGGTATTCTTGAATCTAAATAATCCCTCCGTCTCTTTTTTCCAGAATGCCAAAATTCGACGGGCTTTGTTGATGGGCCTGGATCGCAACTATATTGTTTCGACCTTTTTGCAAGGGCAGGCGATTGTGGCCAACAGCCCGATCTTGCCGGGTTCGTGGGCGTATTACGATGGGATTGAGCGCGTTGAATATGATCCCCAGGGGGCAACCGATCTCCTCAAAGCGGAGGGATATGTTTTGCCGGCGGAGGGGGGGGATACCCGCTCCAAAGATGGGCAATCGCTCACCTTTACCCTGGTTCATCCTGATGACCCCTTGCATACGCAAATTGCCCAGGCCATTCAGGCACAATGGGCGTTGATCGGTGTGCACGTGGATTTACAGGCAGTACCCTATGATCAATTGATTGCCAATTACCTGGCGCCGCGCACCTACCA
The DNA here is from genome assembly GCA_049969175.1 of Anaerolineae bacterium. Lineage (GTDB taxonomy): Bacteria > Chloroflexota > Anaerolineae > Anaerolineales > Villigracilaceae > DAOUAN01. The sequence continues at coordinate 5,039 of JBMFPJ010000046.1, forward strand.
GGCCGCTCTGGCTGAACTGACTATGGCGCGCACTCCCGATCCGGATCCATATCCGTTCTGGCATCAGGCGGAGGCCACCGGCGGACAGAATTATTCCCAATGGGATGATCGTACCGCCAGCGAGTATCTTGAGTCGGCGCGCACGCAATCCGATTTTGCGGTGCGCACCCGTTACTATCGCAATTTCCAGGTGGTGTTTGCGAAGGAATTGCCGGCTCTCTTGCTGTATTATCCGGTGTATTCCTATGGCGTGGATGCTCGTGTTCAGGGAGTACAGGTGGCTCCCCTGTATGATACCAGTGACCGCCTGGCTTTCATGGCCAGCTGGTATCTGGTCACGCGACGAACACTGGCAGAAACACCCACCGTTGCTCCGTAAGTAGGAGATCACCGTTTGCTGCCATGACCACCTTAGAACAAGATCGGCAATTTTTGCTGGTGAGTATCCCTGAACTTCAGGCGTATTTGCTTTCGAAGGAACTTTATTATCCGATCTCGGCGCGGGGGGTGGATTTGCCCCGCCTGACCTTGGGGGGCGTGCTCCTGGCGTTGAGCCGGCTACGCGGGGCGAATCAGGCCGCGGATCTGGAAGGGGCGGTGGAGGTGATTCGCCTGAAGTGGCGATCGGCCTGGGAGGCGAAAGCCAGCCGCGAGGTCCGGGCGCGATTCGCTTTGTGGCAGAATTATCTGGCGGATGTATGGCAGAATCCCGATCAGCACGCTCCGTATTATCGCCAGGAGGTCCGCGTTCGGGCGATGTTGGATTTGCTTTTGGCGGAACTCTCTCGGGAAGTGCCAGAAGCGACCTGGTTGCGTGAATTGGATGAGCGTTTGCGGCGAATGCTTATCCCTGGGGAGTTTGTGTGGGAGACGGCGGTTCAGGCGGCCTTCCCCGCTGAGAAATTCTGGTATTTGTACGGCACATTGAAGGCATAAAACGAGGTGATTATGAATACACAACAGGCTCTTGAATATGCTCGTCAACATCGTGAGCGTTTTTTGGATGAGTTGAAGGAACTGATTGCCATTCCCTCTGTCTCTACCAGCGAAGAACACAAAGCGGATATGCAGCGGGCGGCCGAGTGGCTGGCGGCTCAATTGCGTTCGTTGGATATGGAGAAGGTGCAAATCATGCCGACGGGAGGTTACCCGGTGGTGTATGGCGAATGGTTGGGCGCCGGCAACGCTCCGACGGTGTTGATTTATGGCCATTATGATGTGCAGCCCGAAGATCCGCTGGAATTGTGGGAGAGCGCGCCGTTTGAGGCGCAACTGCGCGGGGAACATCTCTATGGGCGCGGCGCTTCGGATATGAAAGGACAGGTGATGGCCTCGCTTAAAGCCGTCGAGGCCATTGTGCGTAATGGTGGCTTGCCGCTCAACGTCAAATGGTTAATCGAAGGCGAGGAGGAGATCGGTTCGGAGCATTTGGGGCAGTTTATCCTGGATCATCGCGATTTGCTGGCGTGTGATTTTTGTCTGAACCCAGATGCGGGGATGATCGCCGCTGACTTGCCTACTATCACCTACGGGTTGCGAGGCTTGATGTATGCGGAAGTGCGCGTCTATGGGCCGGATCGCGATTTGCATTCAGGCCTGTTTGGCGGCACGATTCACAACCCGGCTCAGGCGCTGGCGGAGCTGATCGCTGGTATGCATGACCAGACCGGGCGGGTGACTTTGCCCGGTTTCTATGATAAAGTCCGTCCGATAGACCCGGCAGAGCACGAAGAAATGATGCGCCTGCCGATGGATGAGCAATTTTATCTTTCTCAAACCAAAGCGCCCGCCTTGTGGGGCGAGGTGGAGTTTTTGCCGGTAGAACGAGTGGGTGCCCGTCCCACGCTGGAGGTCAATGGCTTGCTTTCCGGTTTTACCGGTGCGGGGAGTAAGACGGTGTTGCCGGCGTGGGCAATGGCGAAAATCTCCTGCCGCCTGGTTCCCGACCAGGATCCGGAAGAGGTTTTCCAGCAGCTGGTACGGTATTTTGAACAAAATGCCCCGAAGGATATTCGCTGGGAAGTGAAGTCTCTGCACAATGCGGATGCCGCCATCACCTCGCGGGATAGCCTCGGGGTGCGGGCGATGGCGCGGGCGATGGAGATGGTGTGGGGCAAACGGCCGCTCTTCCGGCGCGAGGGCGGTTCAATCGGCGTGGTTGCCCAGTTACAGAAGTTCATCGGCGTCGAATCGGTGTTGACCGGTTTTGGTCTGCCCGAAGACAACGTCCACTCGCCGAATGAGAAGCTGCATCTGCCCACCTGGGAAAAGGGCATTGCGGCGTTGATTCATTTCTTCAACAACCTGGTTGCCTGATGGCCGAAGATCGCATTCTCTCTTACGGTGGGCAGGCGGTCATTGAAGGGGTAATGATGCGCGGTCGTGTTGCGGTGGCGGTGGCCATGCGTGCTCCCGATGGGCAGATTATTGTCCATCGCGAAAAGTTGAGCGGCTTGTACCGCTCGGCCATTGCACGCATTCCGTTTTTACGCGGCGTGATTTTGTTGTGGGATGCTCTCGGCCTGGGGATGCGCGCCCTCACCCTTTCGGCGAATCTCCAAACGGGCGAGGATGAGAAACTGGAGGGGCCGGCTCTTTATCTGACTTTGGGCCTGTCTCTGCTCTTGGGCGTGGGACTCTTCTTTTTGCTCCCCGCCGGTATTGGCACCCTGGTGGAACGCTACCTGGGCTGGAATGTCTGGCTGAACAACCTGGTGGAAGGGGGAGTGCGTCTGCTTCTGCTGGTGGGCTACATTTGGGCCATTGGCTTCATGCCTGACGTGAAACGTCTGTTTGCCTACCATGGCGCGGAGCACAAGACGATCAACGCGTATGAAGCCGGCGCCGAGCTGACCCCAGAATCGGTGGCGAATTTCCCCCTGGAACATGCTCGTTGTGGCACTGCTTTTTTGTTGACCCTAGTGCTGCTTTCGATCATTCTTTTTGCTGCTTTAGGGTCGCTCTCTCTGTTTTGGAGGCTGGTCAGCCGCATTTTGCTCATCCCTGTGTTGGCCGGGCTGGCCCTGGAATATATTCGTTGGACGGCCAATCACCTAGATCGTCCCTGGGTGCGCTGGCTCATCAGACCCAACCTGGCATTGCAATCACTCACTACCCGTGAACCGGATCCCGCCATGCTCGAAGTGGCTATCCAGGCCTTTCAGGCCATGCGCCAGGCGGAGGAAGAATTTGCGCAGGAATCGTAGGCCTCCCTTTCTCTGCTGAGAGGGTCAAGATATAAACCGCGACCGCCTCCTCAGGCGGTCGCGGTGTGTTTTGGGGATGTTTGCCACAGGACTAAAAGGCGATTTCTCCCACTTGCTCGAAGTTGACCTCAAACCATTCTTCGGCTTCCATATCCACCTCGGCCTCGTTCAGGTTGCCGGCTTCCGCGCCGCGATCACAATAGCCGCGATAGGGGCAAAAGCGACAACGCTGGGTATCTTCGCTGGGGATGAATTCGGCAGCGTTGACGATTTCGGCAATCAGCTTTTGCAGCGCGGCTTGATCGCGCTGAAGTTGCGCACTTCGATAGGGGAATGAGGCCGGATCCTCGGGAAACTCGGCAAACCAGTAAATCATCTCGATTCGCTCTGGCTGGATGGGTTGACCGCCATTTAGGTGATGCCCCGCCAGGCACAACAACAGCGGATACAGGCGAGTCTGCCAGCGAGCTGCCAGCCATTCATTGCGGGGACGACGATGATAGGTCTTCCAATCGTAAATCCAGATTTTGTTTTCGCTCAACACAATCAAATCATACTTTGCCAGCAGGCGAAATTCCCCCAGCGGAGCGGAAAGCGTCCATTCAGGGAAAATCTTTGCTTGCTCAAAGCCGGCCGTGTGCCGAAAGACCTCCCAGTTTTGCCACCAACGTGTCAGATCGGGCGTATTTGCCAGGCGAGCCAATTTTTCAGCGGGCAATCCCAAAAGCGATTGTTGTACCAGCCGATGAAAATATTCTCCCTCTTGCAGGCGTCTTTCATTTTCCAGCGCCGGTTCCATCTCTTCCGCAGGATAATCCAGCTGCTTCAGATAGCGTAGCGAGAATCGGCGCGGGCACTCCATATAATCCTGAAGCGAGGATTGACTGAAAACAAAATTCGCCGGGAATTCCAGCCGGTTGTTGTGATTTTCCATGCCTCAATTTTACTGCCTTTTGCTGCTTGACTGGCTATGTGTAAATCACGTGAGTTCGGGTTAGGCGATCAAAGCGGGCAGGGTGCTCAGGCCGAGAG